>CAYYHS010000051.1:8504-10598 GCA_964471785.1 uncultured Chitinophagaceae bacterium | reverse complement strand
CCCTTTGCACTTTACACTTTGCACTCTCTTACTGGGTAAGGGCCCAGTACAATAAGTTGGTCCCGAACCTCAGCGCTTCTTGCCGCTTCTCTTCGGGATCCTTATGAACATCCGGGTCCGCCCAGCCGTCGCTCGGATTAGACTCGTAGGTGTAATAGACAACGAGCCGGCCCTTCAGAAGAATCCCGAAGCCCTGGGGTGGTTTTCCATTATGCTCATGCGTTTTGGGGACTCCATTCGGAAAATCGAAAACGCAGTGATACAGCCCGTACGAAAAAGGCAATTCTACCAGATCTCCGTCGGGGAACACCTTCTTCATCTCGCGCCGGAAAGCTTTGTCCATGCCGTAATCATCATCGGCGTAGAGAAAGCCCCCGTGTTCGAGGTACGACCGAAGCCGTTCCACTTCGAAGTCAGAGAAATTGATATTCCCATGGCCTGTCATAAAAATAAACGGGTAGGAAAAAAATTTATCGTCGGAGATTTCCGTAAACTCGTAGACGGGGTCCGCATCGATGTTCGCATAGCGCTTGGCAAATTGAAGAAGATTCACCTCGCTTGAGGGATCATTGTACCAATCTCCTCCGCCGGCATATTTTAATCGCGCAATCCGGAATTGAGAATCGATGCGTTTCGGCTGTGCATTGAGGGCTGAAGAGGCAGCCATGAGGCAAAACAGGCCAAGGAAAATTTTTCTCATGAAGAAAATTTAGAGAATCGGCGGGGGAGAAGCAAGGAGGAGAACAACGGCTGTCAATCGCAAAAAAAGAACACCCCGCCTCGTCCGTAGGCAAAACGGGGTGCTTCTCACACATCACTCACCGTAGAATAGCGCTAGTCCATGATCTTCCGCAGGAACGCCGGCTTGTCGGTTTCATCGCGGTCGCTCATTGGCTGTGCAAATCGCGATTCGGAAGCCTGCATCGTCTGCGTTGGAAGTTGAAACCCTTTGCGGATGTACGCCGGCTCATCCATTTTCTTAAGGTCCTGAACTCCGGTAGGAATGTGATCAAGCACGCGCACGTTTTTTGCCGGGCGGGCTGTCGTCGAAGCCTTCCGGTTGAACCCCGTTGCAATGACGGTCACCATAAGTTCCTCCGTCATGGATTCATCGATCACTGCACCAAGAATAACGTTCGCATCGTCTCCGGCCGCTTCATGAATGATGCTCGTCGCTTCATCAACTTCAACGAGAGAGAGGTTCTTCCCTCCGGTGATGTTGACAAGTACTCCTTGCGCACCCGAGATCGATACTCCTTCGAGAAGCGGGCTGGAGATCGCTGCATTCGCCGCCTCGACCGCGCGGTTTTCACCGGTCGCGACGCCCGAACCCATTAACGCATCTCCCATCTCCCGCATGATCGTGCGGACGTCGGCAAAATCGAGATTGATCAACCCGGGAACGGTGATGAGTTCCGAGATGCCGCGCGTTGCATTGTGAAGCACTCGGTTGCAGATTTCAAACGCTTCCTCAAGCGGCGTGGTCTTTTCGACAATCGAGAGGAGCTTCTGATTGGGAATAACGATGAGTGTGTCGACCTGTTTCTTCAATTCCTCGAGGCCGTATTCCGCCTGCATCAACCTCTTCTTGCCCTCGCAGTTGAACGGCTTCGTCACGATGCCGACCACGAGTGCGCCAAGACTCTTCGCGATGTTCGCAACGACCGGACCGCCGCCGGTTCCCGTCCCGCCTCCCATGCCGGCGGTAATGAAAACCATATCGCTGCCCGCAAGAGCGCGTGCGATCTCTTCTCGATCCTCTTCCGCAGCGCGGTGGCCGATGTTCGGATCCGCACCCGCTCCAAGGCCGCGGGTGAGATTCTTCCCAATTTGAATTTTGTTTGGGGCATTGGTACGCTCAAGGGCCTGCGTATCCGTGTTGATGCAGATGAAATCGACTCCGCTGAGCCCTTTGTCGATCATGCTGACGATCGCGTTGCTTCCGCCGCCGCCAACTCCCACTACGCGGATCTTCGCACCGCCGTCCCTGGGGTTGTCAAGTTCTATCATTGCTACTCCTTTATGATTGGTGTGTGAGATGTGTGTGATATTAATAATTTTAGGTTTCTTTTTTACAAGCTTGTATCAGTTACC
>CAYYHS010000051.1:0-8404 GCA_964471785.1 uncultured Chitinophagaceae bacterium | reverse complement strand
TCTTTTCTGTTTACTGATTACTGCTCACTGATCACTGTATCAGAGTTCGTCAAACCATCCCTTCATACGTTTGAGAATTGTGGGGAATTTTCCGTCCATTTTCGTCTTTGTAATGTCTTCTATGTTCGGACGCTGGCGGTGTTTGATTGCATGAAGCACCAGCCCGACTCCTGTCGCATACATCGGATTTTCAATTTCGCGTACCAGGCCTCCGCGGAATCCCTGCGGAATTCCGATCTTCACGGGCATTCCCAGAACTTCGCGCGCCAAATCGGCGGTGCCCTTGATCAGCGATCCGCCTCCGGTGAGGACAACCCCTGCCGAAAGATGCTTTTGGTAGCCGGAGCGTTTGATTTCCATCCCAGCAATTTCCAGAATCTCCTCCATGCGCGGTTGGATGATTTGACAGAGAAGCCGATTATCGATGTCCAATGGCGGACGGCCACCAATGCCAGGAACAGTAAGCGGCTCGTTATCCATAATGGATGGCAGGTGAGCATGCCCATGAGTGATTTTTAATTGCTCAGCCTGGTCAGAAAGAATTCCCAATCCCCGGCGAATGTCGTCAGTAACTTTTTTTCCAGCGATGCCAATCACGGCGGTGTGGCGAATCGTTCGGTCTTCAAAGACGGCAAGGTCTGTCGTGCCGCCGCCAATATCCACAAGGGCAACGCCAACTTCCTTTTCTTCTTTGTCCAGAACAGCGTCGCTCGACGCGATAGGTTCGAGCACAATGTCGCTCACGGAGACGCCCGCACGCTGAACACACTTGAGGATGTTTTGCGCCGCAGAGACAAGCCCGGTGATGATGTGAACGTTTGCTTCCATCCGAACGCCGGACATGCCGACGGGGTCGAATACTCCGTCCTGTCCGTCCACAATAAACTCCTGCGGGATCACATGGATAATTTTTCTGTCGGACGGCAATGCTACTTTCTTTGTGTCTTCAATAAGGCGGTCGACATCGGCCTGGGTTATTTCCTGCTCCGGACCGCTGATGGCGATAACGCCGCGGCTCTGAAAGCTCTGCACGTGGTCCCCTGCGATTCCCGCGACGACGGTTTGAATTTTTGCGCCCGATTGAAGCTCGGCCTCACGAACGGCTGCCTGGATCGATGCGATGGTCTTTTCGATGTGCGTAATGACGCCGCGGGTTAATCCCTCTGATTTGCTTTTTCCGATGCCCAGGATATTCACCTCGCCGTTTTCGCTGAGGGAGGCGACAATCGCGCACACTTTCGTTGTCCCGATATCCAGGCCTACGTAGATGTTTTCCATACTGCTTCCTTATTCTTCGAAGAAGCCCTTCGTCTTACGAGGACTTTTTCACTGTTTGTGGATCGACCGACCGGGAAAGGATAACCACCTGGTCATCGTATCGTACGTCGATGTACCGAATATCGTGGGCGTCCCCTTCCGTAATAAACTTCTTCCAGAACGCATCGAGCTTGACCATTTTTTTAACCGCATCGCCGCGGCCGAAAAGAATCGGAACTCCGGTGTCTGCAGAGTAGAGCACCATGTCGTGCCCGCTGTGAATCCTGACCTCGGAGATCATATGAAACAGCTCGTTGCTGACTTTTTGAGCCACCGCAAGAACTTCAATGGCCCCTACGACGTCGGTTTGCGGTGTACGCTGACCGACCGGGACCGCGCCGAGTGAATCAACGCCGCTGATGATCGGCAAATCAAATATCGACTGCGAAGAGGTGTGGGGAAGCACGTACCCTTCGTCATCAATGGAAAGCATTTCGCCGCCGCCGGAACCAAGGAGCAGTGCGATCGGCGTCCGTTCCACGACAGAGATCCTGATAACACCGGGCGCATCGCGAGTGACGGCGACATTTTTCACAAAATGATTCTTTTCGATGTTAGCTTGGATTCCGCTCAAATCAACGTCATACATCTTTGTCCTCAATGAAACCTGGGAGAGCTTCACGATTTCATCTCTTGTGAGGATATGTTCGCCTTCAACAATGATTCCACTGACCGTCAGGTGATCTTTCCATTGCATCGTGCCCAGCCAGAGAATCAGGGCGATGAGCGAGAGGCTAGCGAAAGCCAGGTACACCCTCTTTCCATGGCGACGCTCTCCTTGCCGCTCAACACTCTCCTGTTCGGTCATGGAGCCACCTCCGCGAGAACATCATCCTGAAATCCAACCAATTTTACCTCAAGCTCTAATTTGATTCCGCTTTGTTCGAGCACTTTTTTGCGTGCAAGTTTCACCAGCCCAAGAACGTCGCTCGCTGCAGCGTGACCAAGGTTTACGATGAAATTACCGTGTCTCTCCGAAATCTGCGCGCCTCCGATTCGTGTTCCTTTCAACCCAGCTGCTTCAACGAGCTTTGCCGCGTATGTTCCCTCCGGATTCTTGAACATGCTCCCGGAATTCGGCAGGTTGAGCGGTTGCGTTTGATTTCGTTTTAACAGAAGTTCTCTTCGCCGTTGCAGCAATTCGTTCAAATTTCCCTCCGGCAGCAAAAACGATGCGTTGAGAACCACATCCCGCACAAAACCTGACCGGCGGTATGAGAAGCCGCCGTCTTCCTTCTTGACTTTTTGGATCGTGTCATCACGGTAAATCTCTACTTCGACGAGATAGTTGGATATTTCGCCTCCGTATGCGCCGGCGTTCATGATCACTGCTCCGCCGATTGTCCCCGGTATTCCCGCAAGCATTTCAACTCCCGATTTCTCATGCTGAATGCAAAAATCGACAAATTTGCTCAGCCGAACGCCTGAATCTGCAACGACCGTCTCGCGATCGAGACAGACGTTTCCCATCCCTTCTTCCAGGTTAATCGCCGCTCCGCGAAATCCGTCGTCGCTGATCAAAAGATTGGAGCCCTTTCCGATGATCATGAACTTATACTCAAACTTCTTAAAGAACCGCACAACTTCAATCAGATCAAATTTGTCGAGAGGCTCCAGGTAGAAATCCGCCGGACCTCCGATCCGGAACGAGGTATATTTTGCCAGCGGCTCAGCAACCGCAACATGACCCCGGAATACTTTTCGAATGTCCTCGACAGAAACCATTATGTGAAGTATGAATTAAGAATTATGATGAAAACTATACAAAGCCTCAGTACCCTTCAAAATTCCTAATTCTTATTTCCTAATTGCTTTAAGAACTCTTCGCCATACTTCCAGACATCTCCGGCCCCCATTGTGATGACAATGTCGCCGGGTCGGGTGATCTTTTTCAAGTAGTCTGGAATTTGCTTTTTGTCTTGAAGATAGTGGACATCTTTATGTCCGAACTGTTTCGCCGCGTTCGTGATCAGTTCCCCGGTAACACCTTGGATCGGTTCTTCGCGTGCCGGATAGACATCCGTCACGATGAGAACATCGGCAAGGAGAAACGCCTTGCCAAACTCTTCATAGAAATCACGCGTCCGCGAGTAGAGATGCGGCTGGAAAACGCAGACAACCCTTCTTCGCCACCCGGATTTTACACCGGCCAATGTTGCCTTCGACTCGGTTGGATGATGGGCGTAATCGTCGTAGACAGAAATTCCGCCGATTTCCCCTTTTTTCTCCCAGCGGCGGTACACTCCCGTAAATTTCTCGATCCCGGCCTTCACTTTCGAAAAGGGAATTCCAAGCTGCAAGCCTACCGCAATTGCAGCGAGAGCATTCTGTACATTATGGTTACCCGGGATTTGAAGTACTACCTGACCGAGGTCTTCGGAATTTTGGACAACGGTAAACGTACTCCTGTTTTCTTTGTGAAGGATATCGATCGCTTGAATGTCGGCCTGAGGCGTCAACCCGTATGTAATCAGTTTTTTCTTGCTTAGGTGCGGCATAATATCCTGCAACGCCGGCTCATCGAGACACAAGACGATGAATCCGTAGAACGGAACCTTCGTCGCAAACTGAATGAACGCAGACTTGATATCCTCAAGATCTCGGTAGCAGTCAAGGTGGTCTGTTTCCAGCGTTGTCAGCACCGCAATTGTTGGTGTGATCGAAAGAAACGAGCGGTCAAATTCGTCCGCCTCGACAACGATGAAATCTCCTTTGCCGAGTCGTGCGTTCGTGCCGCCGAGTCCGCTTAACTTTCCGCCAACAATGACTGTTGGATCGAAACCGCCTTCCATTAAGACAAGGCTTACCATCGACGTCGTGGTCGTTTTCCCGTGCGTCCCGGCAATCCCGATGCCGTATTTGAGGCGCATCACTTCTGCCAGCATCTCGGCGCGGCGAACAGTTGGGATTTTTCGCCGCTGGGCTTCGATCACTTCGGGATTGTCTACCATCACGGCCGATGAATACACAAGTGTATCGACATCTTCAGCAACGTTTTCCGCCTTGTGTCCTTCATAGATGACCGCACCGAGCGATCGAAGTCGTTCGGTCACTTCACTGAGCGCTTTGTCGGACCCGCTGACGGTAAATCCCTGATCCATCATCACCTCAGCGATCCCGCTCATGCCGATTCCGCCGATTCCCACAAAATGAATTTTCTTTATTGAACTGAACATTTTTGAGTTGGACGTTTTGCTTTTTACATTCTACGTTCTGAATTCTGTCTCCTGCACCAAATGATCATTGTTAATTGATCACTGATTACTGATCACTGTCCAGCTGTCGCCGCCCCCTCACCCGGAACTTTCTCCGTTCCCCTTTCGGCACTTGAGTCGAGACGCGTTCCATTTCTTCAATAAGTTCCTTCTCTCGTTCGTATCTTCCTACTCGAATCCGGTAAAGCCGCCGGCGCCCTTTCACTTTAAACACGATCACCTGAAATCGGCCTGCAGTCTGAACTGCTTTTTCACGTCCGATGTGGAGCCATTCGATATTCGAGAATGGAATTTCCCTCCTTGCGAATTTATGCTGGAAAACAATCGCGCGGGGCTCGACAATCAGTTTTCGGTCCCGAATTCGGTTCAGCAACAATGTCACGAACGCCACGACCACAAAAAATCCGATGATATAGAGAATCGGATCTCTGAACACAAATGTGAATTCATTCTCGAGAAAACTGCCTTTCACGCCGGCATAGAGAATAAGCGTGACGAGATAGATCAACGCTTGTTGATAATAAAAATCGAGCTTGTATTTGAATTCCTTCGGCTGCATCAGTTGCTTCTTGCCATCTCCAGAATTTTTTGTGCAATTTCTTTCCCTGCATTGGGTTTCCCCAGCGCGAGGCTCTTTTCGCCCATCGTATCGAGAAGTGCGATGTGGGAGAGCATCTCTTCGATCGTCGGAAGAGCCATACTCGACAATTCCGAATCTCGCACCATGACTGCGGCTCCTGCTTCGACCATGGCGCTCGCGTTCAGCTCCTGATGATTGGCAGCGGCATGCGGATATGGCACGAGGATTGCCGGCTTGCCGAGGCGGGTGAGTTCCGCTAAGGTCGTTGCACCAGAGCGGCACATCACCACATCTGCGGCCGCGTATGCATATTCAATCTTATCGATAAACTTTCCTACCCAGATACTTTCGCATGCCATCTTTTTATACCGGTCAAAATCCACATTGCCTGTTTGCCAAATGACCTGAACGCCGCTGTTCTTCAAGACCGGAACGATCTTCTCCATCACTCCATTTATTGAAGCAGCGCCAAGACTTCCGCCAAACACAAGCAACGTCTTTCTTTCGGAATCGAGTTTGAAATACACTCTACCTTCTTTCCGCGAAACTGTCCCAAGCGCATCGCGGGTTGGGTTTCCAACCAGTTGAACCTTTCCTGGATCAATGTTCGTCAGCCATTTTTTCGTGATCTCAAACGTCAAAAACAGCTTTGTCACACGGGATGCCAATAGCCTTGTCGTGACTCCGGGATAACTGTTGCTTTCATGAACCGCTGTCGGAACACCGGACATCGACGCCGCAAAGAGAACCGGACCGCAGACATATCCACCCGTCCCAACGACAATTCCCGGTCGTACTCTTCGAATGAGAAAGAACGACTGAAACAATGAGACAATGACCTTTAAGGGAAAGAGTACGTTGTCCAGAGTCAGCCGACGATGAAAACCGCTGATCCAGATTGTTGAGAACGCGAACCCTCTTTCCGGAACCACACGCGCTTCAATTTTATTCTTTGTTCCGACGAATGCGATCGCAGCCTCGGCCCTTTGCTTTTTGATTTCTTCTGCAATTGCGATCGCCGGATACAGATGTCCGCCCGTGCCGCCGGCGGCAAAAAGAATTGAGATAGACTTTACATCAATTGACATATCGTGGATTCCATTTCATCCTTTATCCCTCAAACGTGTTCAGTAAAGTTTCCCTACTGCCGGTTCGTTGTACTCCACCGCGGGCGATTCCGCCTGAACACGTGCCTGTCGAGGATGCAGGTCTGTATGCGAAGAAATGTTTAGCAGCACACCAACCGCAAAGGATGAGAACACGATCGCGGAACCGCCGTAACTGACAAACGGCATCGGCAATCCGGTCGTCGGAAAGATTCCAAGCGTCACCAAAGCGTTGCCGAGCGCGTAGACAACGATGGTGGATGTTATTCCGATCGCCAGGTATCTGCCGAACTCATCCGGCGCATTCTTGGCGATCTTGAAACCGCGCAAGAGAATTGTAAGAAAGAGGGCCAAGAATATGATAGTGCCGATAAATCCGTACTCTTCGCCGATGATCGAGAACACAAAGTCACCGTACGATTCCGGTAAAAAAAGATCGCGTTGCTTACTCGCACCCATGCCAACGCCAAACAGTCCGCCGTTCCCAAAACCGATGATCCCCTGCCAGAGTTGGTAGTTTGCTTTGCTCGGAGTCGCGCTGCCGTCTCCGTGACCGATGAATGCCATAATACGTCTCAACCGGTACTCAGCGCTGACCATGTACAACAGGGCGACCGGAATAAGAGCCGCCATCGACAGGGCCAGATGCTTGAAGCGGGCCCCTCCGCTGTACACCATGACCATCCCGAGAATAAAGATCATTGCGCCCGTGCTGAAATTCGGTTGAAGCATTACGAGAACGACCACGACTCCGACCCATAACATGAGCGGAAGAAACCCCGTTTTGAAATCGTTGATCTTCAGTCCTTTCGTTGCAAGCAGTGCGCTCAGGTGAAACATGAGAGCAAACTTTGCCGCTTCAGACGGCTGCAGGCTGAAGCCCCCGAGGCTGAGCCATCTGACTGCTCCTTTAATTTCACCGCCGATTGCGAGCGTAAAGAAGAGCAGAATAAGGCAGGCAATGAGCGCATATTTTGTCAACTTCTTGTAGAACCGGTAGTTAATGCTCATGGCGATAAAGATCGTAGCAAGGCCGACCAAAACTTTTATGATGTGACGGTTGACCAGGCCGCTTGTCGCACCGTATTTCTGTAAGGCCCAGGTCGATGAGGCGCTGTAGACTATCACCGTGCTCGCGACCATCAAAAAGAGGACCACAATAAGTAGAACCCGGTCAATATGGTTACGCTGCGATTGCATGCCTCATCATTCCAGAGAATTCACAATGGCTTTAAAAACCTTCCCTCGCTCCTCGAAATCCATGAACCAGTCGAACGAAGTGCAAGCGGGAGAAAGAAGCACCAAGTCGCCCTGCCGTGCCAGCGACCTTGCCGCATCAACAGTTTTCTTCATCGACGCAATGTTTGGTATCTCTGATCCAATCGTATCGACTCTTTCAATAGGAACAAGTCCGCTGAAATTCTTCACAACGGTGGCGGCAGAAGCTCCGATAGCAACAATTGCCCGGACCTTTGTCTTTACAGTGTCAAGAATCTGAGTGTAATCGTTCCCTTTATCTTTTCCTCCTAGAATCAGTACGATAGGCTCCGTGTACGCGCCCAGCGCGCGCGCAACGGCTTCGACTGTTGTCGCTTTTGAATCGTTGACATATTTAATTCCATTGAACTCCCGCACAAATTCCTGCCGATGTTCAACACCTTTAAAATTTTTCAGCGTGGAGCGGATATATGCCGGACTCACCCCCATGCTCTGAGCAACCAGCGTTGCCGCCATTGCGTTTTGCAGGTTGTGCTCTCCTTTGATGGAAATTTGAGAGACGTCGATGATGCCGGCTTCATTGCCATCCAGAATTGTCGTCAACACAGCATCACGGACAAATGCTCCCTCGTCAAGAACCCTGGCCGTGCTAAACGGTAACACTTTGCACTTTGCGCTTTGCACTTCTAGCTGTGTCAACTCGTCATCGGCGTTATAGATGAGAATATCGTCCGGCCTTTGATTCATAAAAATTCGCGCCTTCGATGCTGCATATCGTTCCATCGAATTCCCGTACCGATCCATGTGATTTCTTGTAATATTCAGAAGTACCGATATTGCCGGACGAAAAGATTCTATGAAATCAAGCTGAAAACTGCTCACCTCCAGAACAACAATGTCTGTCTCAGCCACATCCAAAACGAAATTTGAGAATGCCTCGCCAATATTGCCCGCAACAACATGTTTTT
>CAYYHS010000050.1:0-10709 GCA_964471785.1 uncultured Chitinophagaceae bacterium | reverse complement strand
GTCGTCGTAGATTCTGTAGTAGTAATACTGTTTCTTCTTTGTCATTGCAGCTCCCTAAGAAAGTATGAAGTTATTGAAGAATTTTACTGGCATGTAGCAGATCGCCGAACAACTCATTCCGGATGCCGTCTGCATTCTTGCGGGCATTCGCCAACGCATTGACGATGTACCGGTTTGCAATAAACACTTTTCGGGGCTCGGTCTCTGCCTCTTGAAGGAGAAGGTATCCGACGTGGAGGTAGCTGTACATCTCGACGAGTTCTTTCGAAGCGACGTCCTGGAATCCTGCATCCTTTTTGTCAAGGACATAGTGAAGGCTCGAGCGGAACAATTGCCGGATATCCTTGAGATGAGCAGAGAGCTTTGTCAGACCTCCAGAGAACTCCCGTTTTTCATACTCGTCGAAGAGATCGGAAAGAATATCGTTCAATACACCGCCGGAGGCGGCGACAATCTGCAATTGTGAAGTCCCCTCATAGATATTCGTGATGCGTGCGTCGCGTGCCAGCTGCTCCACATGGAATTCCCGCATATATCCGGTTCCGCCGTGAATTTGCAGGGCATCGTAGGTGATCTTGTTGGCTCCTTCTGCGAGAGTGTATTTTGTGATTGGCGTCAGCAGGTTTGCTACTTTCGTTATCTGCTTGAGTCTTATCACTTCATCCGTAACGGACTTACCCTCCCCCTTTCTTTTTTCGACAAGTTCTTCCAGTTTTTCTTTTTCATCCACGCAGCGGGCTGCATCGTAGAACAGCGAGCGGTTGCTTTCGAGCATCACCTTCATGTCGATCAACATGTTGGAAACGACGGGAATTTCGGCGATCGGTTTCCCAAACTGGCGCCGCTCTCTCGCATACTTGAACGCTTCTTCATACGCCGCCTGAGATACTCCGAGTGCCTGTGCAGAGACTCCCATGCGAGCCCGGAACATCAGATCCAGCACATATTTGATCAAACCAAATCTTCTGTTGCCGATGAGCTGTGCGGGAGTATCGTTGAATTGCAATTCGCACGTCGGCGATCCGTGAATGCCAAGCTTATTCTCAATCCGCCGAATCACAACGGTGGGGCCGCTGTGACACGCAAACACACTCAACCCCCTTCCATCCTTGGTTCCTGCTTCGGATCGGGCGAGAACAAGAAGCACGTGCGCGTTGCCATTGGTGATGAACCGCTTCACGCCGCGAAGAAACCATTCCCCGCGCTCGTTCTGATAGGCGTGAAGTTTTACTGCCTGAAGGTCGGATCCCGCGTCCGGCTCTGTCAACGCCATCGCACCCGTATCTTCACCGCTACTGATTCTTGGGAGAAACTCTCTTCGCTGACTTTCAGTGCCGAATTTTCGTATCGTGTCGCCGACATCCTGAAGTCCGAAAATATTCATCAACGATGCGTCTGCCCTGCCAAGAACTTCCGTTACCATCATGTAAATCGTAAAGGGAAAATTCAATCCCCCATATTCTCTTGGAAGAATCATTCCCATAAGGTCTGCTTGAGAGAGCTCCTTGACATTCTTCGTTGTCCCCTCGGCATAAGCAACGTGCCCGTCGCTGAACGTTGCTCCTTCCTTGTCCACCCCGGCCGCTCGGGGAGCGACGTAATTTCCCGCGAGGTCACCCACAACCTCCAGCACCTTTCGGTAATTCTCCATGGCGTCGTCATAGTTGACAGGCGCGTAATTGAATTGCCTAGACTGGGCGTAGTCGTTTTCGGTCAGCCTTACGATTTCTTTGAGATCAAGGCGGTTGAAGTGGAACTGCACGTCGGGGTTGTCAAGAAAGAAATTAGGCATCGGTCACTTCAGTTTACTTTTGTAGGCATCGATGAATCGTGGAATGACATCTCGTGCATCCCCTACGATTGAATAATGTGCAACTTCAAATATCGGAGCATCTGGATCGGTGTTGATGGCGATGATCTTTTTCGCCTCCTGCATTCCCGCTCGGTGCTGGATGGCTCCCGAAATACCGATGGCGAAATAGAGCTTGGGTCGAACGGTTACTCCGGTCTGCCCCACCTGGCGTTCATGAGGAATGAACCCGGCATCGACCGCTGCGCGGCTGCCTGCGACTTCGCCCCCAACCGTATGGGCAAGTTCGTGAATGAGTCTAAAGCTCTCCTTCGTCCCCATACCGTATCCGCCGGCGACAATGATCGATGCCCCTTTCAGATTCACCTTCCGCTCTTCTCTATGTTGTTCCACAAGAGTCACGAGGCTGTCAACGTCATCCGGGACGAACGGAACTTCGGTGATCTTGATTTCGTGAGGCGCCGCCAATGGATGCATCTCCATAACTCCTTCACGCACGGTCGCCATTTGGGTGTGCGTATCGGGAGTAATAATGGTCGCGATGATGTTGCCACCGAATGCCGGCCGGATCTGGAGCAGAAGATCTTTATATTCCTTTCCCAGGTAGCTCACGTTCGATACCTGCAGATCGGTGCAATCGGCGGTCAGGCCGCTCCGTGAATGCGAAGCCACTCTTGGCGCAAGATCTCTGCCGGTAACGCTGGCACCGAAGAGAATAATTCGCGGTTGATGTTGATCGACGAGTGCGTTGAGAATTCTGGCGTAGGAAAGCGTGGTGTAGTCATCAAGCTTCGGATGGTCGACGAGAAACGATTCATCGGCGCCGTATTTGAAACTCTCGACGGAAACCGATCGCACCTGATTTCCGATAACGACCGAAATCAAACGTCCGTTCATCGAGTCGGCGAGTTTCCTTCCTTTACTCAGTAATTCAAGGCTTACATCCGAAGGCTTTCCGGCGCGTTGTTCTACGAAGACCCAGACATTATTTGAGAGTTGGTTCATAGTCTCACCCGAGGATCCTGTCTTCCATAAGTTTCTCAATGAGCAGATTCATGCCTGTCTTTGAATTCTCAATTTGAACAGGATCGTTTCCGCTGAGCACGACGGAATCAACGGAATATACCTTCGTCGGAGACCCTTTGACGCCGCACCGGGCCGGGTCAATGTTCAGATCATCGGCAGTTAATGTGGGGATAAACAAGGAGCGGCTTGTATACTCAAAAATCAGTTTGTCGACATAGAGAAGCGAATTTCCTTCTGCAAGCTTTTCGAGTTCAAGCAGAGACTTCGCCCCTTTGAACGCCATCACGCGCTTCGCGCTGAACGGACGCGGTTCTGCCGCATCTTTAATCACCGTCATCAACACCGGTAACCTGCACTCAAGGATTTCATACCCGCCGTCGATCTTTCTTCGGACCCGCACAGAGTGATCTTTAATTTCCATGATCCGCTCCGCATAGGTCACCTGCGGTATATTTAGTTTCTCGGCCGTCTGCGGTCCTACCTGGGCAGTATCTCCGTCAATCGCCTGCCGTCCGGCAAAAACAAAATCATAATTGCCGAGTTTCTTGATTGCTTCGCTCAAGACATAGGATGTTGCCAGGGTATCTGCCCCGGCAAACTTCCTGTCGGTGATGAGATATGCGTTATCGGCTCCCATGTAGAGACACTCACGCAGGATGTCGGACGCACGGGGAGGTCCCATCGTGAGGACGGTTACCTTTCCGCCGCGTTGATCTTTGATTTGAAGGGCAAATTCAAGAGCGACTTTGTCCTCAAAATTAAAGATGGCTGGAAGCTTTGCCCGATTCACGGTGCCGTCCTCTTTCATGACCTGCCCAGAAATGTTGGAGGTATCGGGGACCTGTTTGACAAGGACGATTGAATTAAACATAGAGAACCTGAGCCGTATCGTTGTTGCTGATTGAGAAAGTCTGTGGTGTCCCTGGAATTGACGAAGCGATGTTCGGAACACCGAATCCCGAAGAAGTATCAACCTCCGGTCAGGTGCAAATACACAAGAATTGCGCCGAAAGATTCTTGAGAAGAGACGCCAAAATTCTCTCGTCCCGACTGCTATTTTGTCAAATAGGAGAAACAAGCCGCTGGTACTCCCATTTTTGACAATGGCTGGGAGAGAGATTGAGGGGAAAGAAATAAGCGAAAGCTCTGCGTCTCTACATCTATTACTTATTTAGCTCGTTTGGATCAAAATCGGAGGGGCGAATGACGGCGGGCATCAATGAAGATTTCTGTAAGAAAATAGTGTCTTTCAGGCCGGACGGAAACTCGGAGCTCGTTGACATCCCAACATGAAGCTCCACAAAATTGGAAGATGTAATGTTCCCCCCTGCTCGACGCCGAGTTCCCTATTTCGAGGTCGTTGATTTACGAACGCCTTCGATTCCGGAGTAGTCCTTTTCATGTTTCAGTGCACGATCAAGGAGGGAGAGATTTTTTCCCCTGACGTAAATCGTTACAGGGTTCGATCGCTCAATGGTCGTCTCGCCAAAAGCGTTCATCCGTTGGTAGTAGAACACGTGAACCAACCGCTCGTCCACAGATTCAGGCGGGATAGAGGCCTGCAGCTGCAATTCGTTGGTCCCTTTCTTAATCAACGGCGTGATCGAGGACGACATGACGCCGTTGAACTCCCCGGCAGAAATCACAGGAACATGGTTAAGAGTAAGAGAACCGTTGGAGATGGACATTCCCGCCGTCGTAGAATCTATCACGTTTGCCTGGACGGTCGATCCTGCCGGGTTCGAGAAGATTCCGCAACTAAACATCAAGTCGTCGCCAGGAATTGCATAAATGGAATCTGAGAATTCCCGTTCTGATTGCGGTGGTGTTCGTATAAGGGAAATGGCCGAGACGCTCATGCTCGTGTCTCTTGTTACGAGTGCATCCTGGAAGTAGTCCTGAACCCGGAGCTCGAGATGATGCGCGGCACCGGTGACCTTGTTGCCTTCCATCATAGAGGCAATGAGATCCTTACTTGTATCGCCTCGAAACACGCTGCACGCCGTAATGTGGATGGAATCCAGCTTGATGCGTCTCGAGAGAAAATCTAGTGCAACCTTTGCCCTGGCTTCCGCGAGATTCTGAGCAAAGGATATCGGCGTTCCGCGTTTTATGGGAATGTCGGGGAATCCTTCCAGCATGATTTCGGCAAAGCGATGCTCCCTAATGAGATCGACTGTCGGCTGGAAGATCTTAAGCGCATCTTTCCGGAGGGTAGATTTGCCTGGATTGAACACCAGCGGTACAACGGGAAAGCGTTTTTCAGTGTACGATAGTTTCTGGACCGAGGTGGTCGTCTTGAGCGTGTCGCAGTGAATGATGACGCTGTCGGCGGTCATCAGTTCCACTAAGGAACGCGATTCAAGCCCGGACGACTGGAGTTCCGGACGCGTTACCGTAACCTGGTACTGGAGATGCCCGTCGAATATAGCGGCCCCTCTTCCGAGGTTCCAGGTCAACTCGTCTCCCGAAATGAGCGGAGTTACTTTTCTGCCGTTAAAGAGACCGGACCCGTCGACATAGGCGAACCCGGATGGAAGCTCATCAAACACCCGAATGCGTTGGAGATATGTTCCGCCCGAATAATTCATGCTCACGCTGAATCCAACGATGTTTGCCGTCGAAGAGCCTCGTGGAGTATCCCGAAGATATATTCTTTCGGGAAATGCACTTCTCATGGCGGCCGTCTTGCTTATCTTCCCCACTTTCTGCCGAACGCTGTCACGTAATATTCGCTTCACAAAAAAGTTCGCTCGGGCAATGCCTCCGTCAGCCAGCCGAACAAACCGCGAGCTCGCGTCTCCGGCAAAATCCCGTCCGCCCTTAATCAGCTCGGCTCCCGGTGGTAACGAACGCTCGTTGACACGAAGTACGTGTTGTCCCGGGTTGACATTGGGGAGAGAATACTTGCCGTCGTCGCCGGTGATGATCCGCGTTCCATCTTCCATCCAGATCTCGACGCCTTTCACTCCAGACTCCCCTTCGCTTTGATATGCGTTGCGATCGTCGTCATAAAATATTTTTCCGACAATAAGACCTTGGTCGGTAAAGACCCCGGGTTGGACCGTAATCTGTTTTTGAGCAGGAGCCGAAACGAACAGGGTTCCAACGGTGTCTTTTGCCGTTGCATAGATAGTATTGATCCCCTGGCTTTCCAGAGCGTCTGCTCCTAATACCAGTTGATACACTAACGTTCCGGTATTTCCGGCTTTTAGCGTATCGCGTCCCGCCGAGGAGAGAAGCCATTTAAGAACGGTCCCGTTGGAAAGTTTTTGCGGCTCTACGCGAACGTTATTGTAGCGGCCCGACCCGGCATAGTACTTAAATGCATGAGGAAGTTGATCGATAAGCGTCAACTCCTTCATCAGCTCTGTGCTGTTGTTCGTCACCGCAACTTGATACGTTACGACATCGCCGATCTCGGCCACGTTCTTATTCGCGGACTTCACCACTTGCAGGAATGTGGCGATTTGTGGGTTGCTCCGGATCTGAACCGCTGCGAAGGCCGAGGCAACTTGGGCGCCGTTCTGCAGCAGATATGCTGTCGTCTGAATCTTCTTTCCTGCCGTAAGAGCATAATCTGTCTTGAGAAACAGGGTTAGTGAATCGACTCTTCCTGGAGGAATGCTGCCGATATTCCACGTTACAACGCTGTCCACGGCGGTAGTATCCTTGCCCGGCACACCTCCATTCCACTCCTGAAACCGGACGATGCTTCTGCCGCCGTGAAAAAGAGAGTCGAGAATCTGAACATGTCGGAGTGAATCGGTTCCGGCATTTCGAAACCAGATTTCAAACTTTACACTGTCCCCCGCCATCACGGTATCCCTGTTCTCGAGGACAAAATTCTTCAGGGACATCTGGGGTGCTGAGCGAACGAGCGTTACGCTCTCGCTTCGGAGGGGCGAGAGTTGATTGGACCCGAACCAGGAAATATTGTGGATGTACGTGCTGTCGGGAACATTGCGGACAACACCGAGCGTCATCCAAACAGAGTCGTTCGTCCCCACCGCCATGGTATCTAACGACCAGCGGAGAATCCGATTCGCGGTGTCAAACGCCATTGACGTAAACTGGCCGCGTTGCGCTCCGACAAGGGAGGTGAACTGGGGCAGCGTATCTTGCATCACCACGTTGGTATGATAAATGTTCCCCGAATTCACATACTTCATGGAATACCGGATTGTATCGCCGGCAAATATCGTCGGCAATGCCGACATGGTCATGTTTGCAGAGGCGTTGGGGCGGACAAGGATGTTAAGATTGATTGCGAACGTGCCCCCCGCCGTATCATAGACCGTGGTCAGCCCTGAATAGACCGGGAACTTGGTACTATCAACGCTTATCTGATAAATTGCCGGCTGGAGATTCTGGAATTTGTACCGACCAAGGACGTCTGTTGTAGTGGATTGAATGCGCCGCGCAAACAATTGGCCGCCCACTCTCTTCGCCATGCGCGCGCCGGGAGCCCGGGCAGGTGCCAAAGAATCGAGGAATACGTCGACTCCTTTAATGGGTAAGGGGGTATCCCCGCTTTGATATTGTAACCGGCCAGCAATCGTGTTGAGGATCTTCACCGCTTTGCGTCCGAACAAAGTGTCTGACGACATTCCCGAAGTTGTCGTCGAAGTGTCTCCGAACTGATCCACAACGGAAATCTGTAGCGTATAGGACATTACCTCTCTATTCAATGCGATGAAGAAAACTCCGTCGCTTCCCGTTGTGTCCGAACCGACGAGTTTAGGAGCGCTGTCAAAAACTCGCGCTATTGCTCCCTGATATGGAAGAAGCGATATAACGCCCCCGTTGTTCACGGTGGTTCGGACAACGCCTGTCACTGCGCCGGGGTACATCGTCACCGATGCACTTCCGCTAATCGTTCCCGACTGTGCAACGCCGGCAACGACGCCCACGGACGCGAACTTGATATTATTCGCGACGTTTTCCGAGCGGAGATACGCGCTCGCTTTGCCGCCCGAGGTCGCGGCGGTAAACGTGTTCCCGCCGGTGTAGAACGAACCAAGGTTGGTGGTAAAGGTAGCAGGGACTCCATCGGGAATCGGATTCCCAAGAGAGTCGGAAACGGCCGCGACAACCTCGGAGCTGTCCTGGTTGAGTGCGCCAAAAATATATTTGGGCTGGACGGTCAGCTGCATTGCTGCCGGGCGGACCGGGACGATGGTCGTTGTGAGTGTTGGGGCTGTCACGAGCGAGACGCTCGATGAATGCGCCGTGGCAGTATTCCTGATCCTCATGTATCCAAGATTTGGCGCCGTTTGAACAGTAAGATTGATTTTCTGCTGACCGGTTATCGCCGGAAGTGTGCCCAGGAGCCACGTGACGATCCGCTTATCGGGGCTCACGGATGTCGGAGTGACGCTTGCATAGTCGAACGAGCCATTGGTGGAAATTGAGTCGACCAAAATCGTCGAGTCGGATTGGACATTTCCGGTGTTCGACACAACCAGTTGATAATCAATCAGCCGGCCGGATCCGACCAATGGAGCCGTTGTCGTATCTGTAAGAGTCAGCCGTGCAAAATTCCCCACGACAAGACTTTGGCCGGCGCTTATTGTTTTGCCTTGCCATGAAAGAACGGCGCTCATTGCCAGCACAGTCTGTGCTTTTGTCGTCGAATCAATCTTAAGCTGGATAAGGAACGAGTCTTGCTTCGCGACGACGTAGTTAAATTCCTTCCATGTGATGATGTTACCGTTCACGGTTCCTCCACCCGTTGCCGACACGATCGCGACACCGGATGCGGGCATCACGCTTTGGATTGTCACCGTATCTGCCGCGGCATTTCCGATGTTCGTGAAACTCAGCCAGAGTTGAACGACGTCATTAAAGATAACGTTCGAATCTCTAACGGCATAGTGCATCTCAAAATTTGGGAGGCTACCGACGGTGACCGTAACAATCGGGCTCACGATGGAGTAAGGCTTCTTTTTGTAATTGTACGATCCTGTCCCCTGAGCGGAGATTTGCGTTCCGCCGGGTGTCTGCGCGAATGCAGGAGTTCCTTCCATCCACAAAAGTGCGAGGATTCCCACAAGGAGCCCTGACAATGATCGATATGTTGTGCCTAAAAGTTTCATGGAGATTATTTTGCCGACCTGCTGATTTACCTCTATTTGATTTTTACCTTAAACTCGACTGTTCCCGATGCTGACTGTTTCAGTCCTCCGGTTTTGACGGAGAGAATTCCGTTGCGCACAGCAGTGGTATCGGCCAGAGACAACGTGCCGAGTTTAGCACTGCCAAGGACGAACGAGGTGCTGTCCGGAATTCTTGCGCTGAGTGTGTATGAAGTGTCGATATCGGCATGACCTGTGTTGGTAAATGAAAGAGTATACGTCAATGTCGATCCGGGCGGCTGTGGCTGCGATGGCGGAGGGACAACCGATATCGCAACCGCTATGACTGGAATGTCTATTGTCGTTGTCGCCGCAACCGTATGCGTCTTGGATGCATCCCCCGACGATTGTGCGGTAAAGATTGAAACGTCCTTTGTGAGATCGGTCTGAACGAACGGTATAACCGCGATCGCAAAGACATGAACGCTGTCGAGGACGGCTAACGAATCGACGTCGACGCCCGCTTTGGCGTTTGTGTTCGTCAACAAAGGATCTCCCGCATCGAGGATCTGGTTATTGTTCGCGTCTTTGTAGAATGACCAACTCAGCGATTGAGTCGAAACGACAGCAAGCTCAATGACATCCCTCATGTTCCCGGTATTCTTGATCGTAAAATAGCATTTTGCGGTATCTGTGGGTTCTTTCGTCGCAACCGTGCTATCCGGAGACATGGAAACTCCATAGCTGCTGTTCACGGAGATATTGACGACGTTTGAATTCTTGTTACGCTGCAACGATCCGTCGCCGTACGCAAGGTTCATCGAGTTAGCGATTGACGTCCCTGGGGCAAGGAGAGTTTGCACATTAACGGTGACCGTCACGCTGGCCGATCCTCCCGCCGCGATCGTCCCGACTGTCCACCGCACTGAGTCGGGGGCACTATGCACTCCCCCATTCGTCGATCCGACATACGATAAACGTGCGTCCAATTTGTCGGCGATAACAACATTTGTCGCGGCAATTCCTCCGCTGTTAGTGATCGACATCGTGTACGTAATTGGGCCAGGAGGCGTCGGCGTTGCGTTGTCTACGGTCATACTGGTCGTCGTATTGATAAGCGCAGTTTGAACGTGGGTGACAAGAACGGCATTTCCGCTTTTTGTGGCATCAAATTGCGAAGCGGCTGATACCAACGTCGAATCGCTAAGGCCGTTCAATACTTCGTTATCCGGAATTGTGACCCGAGCAACCATCTTAAAACTGGAATCTGCTTTGACCGAGTCTGTGGATCTAATAGTGCCAGCAACCGAATCTGCCGCATCGAGAGCTCCGTTCCCGTTGAAATCATGATAGAGAGAGACCTGCCAACCGCGGGAAGAGACTTTTGCCAACGTGAATTTGTCCGTCCCGTTTCCCGAATTGACCACGGTTAATCCGTACTCTACGGTCGCCCCATCGCCAGAATTCCTCGAGAGTGAAGCTGGCAGCTGGTTGACAACAGCAATCTGTTTCACAACGAGAGAGACATACGCAGAATAGACCGTGTCGGTATGTGCGCCGCTAATCGTCGCATACGTGCCGGTTGCCCGGCTTGTGATGACAGTCCCCGCCGGCGTTCCCGCGGCGTTAGCACCGCGGGAATTTGCCAGCATCAGAATAGCTACGAACAAGAATAACCGTATTACCCTGGATTGTCTCATTGCAAACACTGCTCGGTTCGCTGTTGCGATATTAGTTGATTGTAATCTTAAATTGAACGTTGCCTATAGCTCCGGGGGAAAGCGTGCCGACCGGGA
>CAYYHS010000049.1:1646-11234 GCA_964471785.1 uncultured Chitinophagaceae bacterium | reverse complement strand
GCATTGTTGGGGAGACGCGCGAAATGTCTCGCCGGCGGATTAACTCATGCGGTTCTCAAATCCCTCTGATTCCTTAGTCGAGCATCTTTTGCAGGATATGGACATCCAACAGTTTTCCGAATTTTTGTCCAACCTCGCGCATCGTTCCTACGCGGATGAAGCCGAATTGTTCGTTCAAATGCATGCTCTCTTCGCTTCCTTCGGCGACGCGCGCGATGAGCGTATGAAGGCCAAGGCGTTTAGCTTCATCGATGATTGCTTGTTTGAGCTTCCGGCCGATTCCCCGTCCGCGGTATTTACTTCCTACATAAAAAGAGGTTTCGGCTGTCCCATCATAGGCGCGACGATCGGACCACCGGCTTAACGATGCCCATCCCACGACCTTGCCGTCGAACTCCGCTACCAGAATAGGATGTTTCTCATCGTGTGCGTCGAACCAAGCCCGGCGTTCATCCGTCGTCTTCGGCTCCGTGTCGAAAGTCGCAGTCGTTGTGAGAATCGCTTCGTTATAGATTTCCGTGATTGCCGCGAGGTCTTCCGACCGCGCGCTGCGAATCTGAGCGTTGTGCGTCATGGTATCAATGATGATTCTGCTACTTGAGCTCGAAATATTCTTTGGCTTTCTCTTTCAGTTCTGCATCCGTCACTACATATCGGAAGAGAAGCGGCTTCTTCTTCCCGTCAGTAAAGATCGTTCCAAACTCGATGGAATCCCGGCAGACGGTGAACTTTCGCATTGAGCCAAAGCGAATTTCAACAGTTCGTGCAGAGACATAGCCGCAGGAGAGACCGTTCGATCTCGCAAAGATCGCGATCTGGTTGCTGTAGTTTGCAAAGTCGCTCAACGCCTCCGATTCGTCTGTGGGGACCGAATCTGCTTCTGCGAGCGAAGGTCCAAAAAGATAAACACCTTTCCCCGAAATGATTCGTTTCGACTGTGCGTGCAGAGACGCAGTGAATGCCAGACAAAGGAGGCAAACGAACGGAATCGCAAACATTTTCATTCGATCACCGAACTCTCTCATCGTGCGTTTCACGACGACTGCTTGGCCAATACGCGGCCGCAAGGAGCAGCAATGCCGCAACGCATACGATGATCGTTGCAGCAACGAATGGTACGGCCTCAAAATAACGGGACCCCATCAAAAGAAAAAGAACAACCGGGAGTACCGCGATTGTCGTGGTTGAGATTCGTGTGACGATCATTGCCCAGCGCTCGCCTACTATGGCCGATGGGGCCGCGAAATAGATTAATACCCCGAGAGGCACCAGAAGTATCCCGACAAGAACGTGATTAAGCAGCATGGGTGGTGTAAGCCACGCTGCGACTGCCTCGGTCACATTTTCTTGGATGAGATGGGCTATTATGGGGGTGACAGCCAGATGCAAAATGCCGAGAAGAACGACCATCGCACCTCCAACTTTAAAGATCAACTTTCGTAGTTTGCCGGGCATTGTCACCTTTCTAAAAGGCCTCTGCAAAACATTCCCCCCTCGTGTAACGGCGCTACGCTACGCGCGGAGACTTGTCTCTTATCGGAAGAAGGGGGCGTTCTGGATTTTCAAAAAAGAGAAATTGCGGTTCGTGTTGAAAACTTCCAACCGCCGTGAGGGTAAGCTAGAAAAACAAAGGCCTACATGCAACGATATCAATCGGCTCATTCAGTATTGTCTTCTTATTGGACACTTCGACTCCGCCCTGAGAGTCATGCTGAGCGAGTCCTGTTCTATGGGACGAGTCGAAGTCCCGCTGTACGGGATGCCGTACAGCGGCACACTGTCAGGGCGTCGCTCAGTGTGACTCTGGCCTCCAAATACAACATTTATTATTGGCAACGGCACTAGCAGGCGTTCATCACCTAATGGTGGGGCGGATTGATAGACCAGTGAGCGTCTCTCAATTTCCAGCCCCGTTTGGTGTACTCGACTATCCCGGTGAAATATCCCGACGGGGTATCTCGCACAGTCGTTGCGCCGAATTGAATTTCGCGGAACGACGCAGCCAGCATTCCTAGACCCGGCGCAAGGGAGTCGACCCGAACGTCACTCCATGTTAAATCGACCCGTTGTATTTGTTTAGCAAACTGCGGCACAAACACATTTGCAGTGTCGATGTTCGGAAAGACAAGCTGTCCGTCGGACGCCATGAAGAAGTGCGGCGAATGAGAAAAATACCGGAGCCAGGCAATCGGTCCGTCCTTGTGAAGATCTCTCGAAATCGCATCCGCCATCCGACGGACCCCCGATTGAACTCCGACTGTCTCCGTTTGGCTGAGGCTTATGTTCGGAACGAAGGTTGTCAGGGAGGTGAGGGCGATGAGTGAACACCAGAAGAATCTGATCATCGAGGTATCCTTCCCACAAATAGTATGCATAGTGGATTCACGCCAATCGGACAAAGAGACAAAAGTAGATTAACTGATAGCTATGAACCTGCAGCCTTGCTCCTTGGATTTGTTCTCAGTTCTGCAAAGGAAATTGTAACTCCGCAGATTGCACCGAGAAGTACCGTTTTCAAGAGTTCTAGCGCGATGATTGAGAGGGTAACGTTGTACGTCCCATACCAATCAAGAAACTGGTAGAGGCCGATCAGCAAACCGAGAATTGAGCCGATTGTAGATCCCGCGCTTAGGCTCCGTTTTTCGTTGGGAACATGCAGGTAAAAGAAACCCATGACCAATGCAAAGGCGATCTTGCTCAAGAAAATAACCGCGATGCCAGCCGACGTGAATTGGTTTGATTGCAGGAAGGCATATGAGTCTTTAAAAAATACTTCGACCCAAAGCCAATGGATGAATGTTTGGAGAACAGCGGCAATGCCAACCCCGATGTAGAGCCACTTACGTTTCATTCAATTGGTTGTGTATGCGCGCAGTCGAGTCCTGCGTCTGTCTAAAAAATGAATGGGATAATGCGTTTCGTTCTTGCTGCGTAGTTTGCGTATTCTGGATACTCATGTACGATAAGACGTTCTTCGGCGTATATGCGGATAGAAACACCTATGGTTCCGAGGCAGCCCAATGACAGGTCGATCGCTGATGGCTGTGAGAGAACTCCCGCCCACATGAAGTACAGTATCGATGCATATATTGGATGCCGAAGAAGTGAGTACGGACCTGTGGTAACGAGTCCGCCCGCTGTAGGGTCTGCGCCCGCGTGAAAACTTCTCTTGCCGAACGTTGTCCTGGCCCAGACCATAAGCAAGACAGCCAACAGTTGAACGGCAATTGAAAAAGGTCCCGAGCCCAGAATAGAACCTTCAAGAACAAGACTGACCAATGAAAGAACCAGTATGAAGTATCCAGCCAATGACGCTGCTTTTAGACTTATCATGATGAATCCCTGACACAGGCTTTAGTTTGTCGCGTGCTGATCGCGAAACACGCTGCTGGTTTCGGCAGATAGTTTCAGAGATAAATGTTCAGACCAAAGCTCACGCTGGAATTGCTCAAGATCCATCCCGTGCTCGTTCCGGAATTATTTGTGTGCGAAGGTATATAGGTGGAAATGGCCGATGAATAATCCGAACTCGAAGAACTTGAACCCCATTGATATTGGACGGCTTCAAAGTAATCCGCATGCAACGAGAGCCATCGAGTAGCAAACCATTCTACACCAACAGATCCAGTCGCACCGACAGACCACTGGTTAGAGCCGGAAGCTGAAACTGACCGAACCCAGGACTCTGATGAGTTAATATTATAAAGAGCGGAATTATCCGAGTTACGATGAGAGTGAGCATATCCAAAATTTGGGCCAAGCCCAGCGTAGAAATGGACGGGACCGCTTGGCGCCATGTACCACAAGTATTGGATGACGAATGCGATTGACGAGCTATTGGATGAACTGCTTCCCGGAACTGCACCGTAGTTAGTGTCCGCCACCGTTTCAGCCGTCGAGTTGCTGCCGCTGCTGGTACTGCCATTGATGGTTATTCCTCCACGAATAGCGCTCATGGGGCTGAACTGATACTTCGCCGCAATTGTGGTTCCTTGAAACGACGTAAGGGTAAAGTTGCTCGCAATTCCGAATTGTAACGCCCAGGCTCCTTCCCGAAGAGAAGTGCTGTCTGCCGCTTGGCTTTGGGCCAAAGCAGAAAAAGAACATACTGCGGAAAGGGCCAATAAAAGGATGTTGCTTAACAAGTATCTTTGCATTGTGAATCTCCTCCTGTGAGATATGAATGCTCCCCCAATAGATCATAATTCTTGCTTGCGTTTGCCTTGTTTGTTGTCTTCTTCTCTCTGTTGATCTTCATTTCTTCGATCGGCTAATATACTCTTATCCGAGTTCCGACCGAGAAGCCATATTCGGTAACGCCTCCTGACTCGCCATAACGCCCGTTGACAAACATAAACTGATTAGCGGACAATGGAAAATCGACCTGACCTGCCAATCCGGTTGCATAATAAGGAAATGTGTTCACTCCCAGCCAAAGACGGGTGTTCTCTGCAGCTCTCATCCCAACTCCTGCGCGCAGGAGTCCTCTTCCTGAAGCAAATGGGATCTGGTCGAGAAATGCAATCTCTCCATAAAGATCATCCTCGGCGCCTAGCCGCAGACCAGTGGTGCCAAGCGAAAAATATTTGAAGTCGACTGCAAGATCTGGAAAGGCAATGACCCCTGGCTGTCCGCCGTTGGGTATGAGGGAAGCGCTTAGCCCAACTCTGAACGGGGCTTCAAATTTGTGTGTCAGTTTTACACCGGCATCAGCAAATGAATTGGCATGAGCATTTCCGGAACAGTCATAGGTGGCATATTGGCCGCCTCCAAGCCCGAGAGAATATTCGCTGAACGCACTGTCGGCGGAAGTCCATCCGACGATATACGGCGTCAGAAAGAGAAACGAAACCTTTTCGAGAGTCGATACTTTCATGGTACCTTCTGGTGCATTGTCTTTCCCTCCACAGAGCGATAAAGGCGGCGATGGCAGAGTTCAGCCAGAAATTGAGCCCGGATCCTTCTTTGTTCGCCTTTGCATTGAGGAGAATGGCGACGGACGGTCCACTATAGAGGCTCATTGAGGGGACGACCCTCGGCATAGAGTCTTTGAAGAGCACTGGAATATCCAGATAATGGAGGCCTGTTGCTTGCTCTTCCGTGAATGTATCTCTGGATTTGCCTCCCCTTGCGAGTCAATAATGCAGGTAGCTTTCATTTACTGCCGCTTGCGCTCTCCTGAATGAGATAGAGGCGGCTATTCTCAATCCGATATAAGAGGGGGGCGACGACAATGCTTGGATACCTAAGGCGCAATCGTTTTGCTTCGCTCAAGGTAAAGTCAACTTCATTGCCAATTTCAAACATAGGAGCAAAATGCAGAAAGTGTTCTTCTGCCTGTTGACGCGGCCAACGTGCAATGTCGATCAATCCCTGAACAAATTGTTCTTTCCGCGCGATAAGGTTGACCATTCCGCATTCGTTATGTCCGATCACCGCAATTGCGCGAACTCCCCCAACCGCAATGGCATAGGAAACTTTAAACTCGCTGTACCGCAGATTCGCACCGCCGGCCCGAATGATAAATGCGAAGTTGTCCGGGATATGAAGGTGTTTCCGATTGTCCATACACATACCGATGAGTATTTGTGCGCTCGTGTATGAGTCAAACGGTCTATCCAGATTGTGATACTCCAGCAATTGGCCGACTGGAGTCCCTTGATATTGAGCAGGGATATCGCCCTTTGAGTTCACCTCCTGCAATCTGTTCATACGTTATTCATGGTTGTAAAGTGCCAGCGGCAGCCGTCTGACAGTAGTTTATCCGACGCTAACTTGCCGGTGGACATTTGTTTGTTGTATGGATAGAAATAGTTGGTTTGCCCTGAGCCCCGATTGATCTAAAAGCAACTTAAAAAAATATCGAGCGAAATGCAATCGGCGCCGTGGAAGAGGAGCTGTTCGGTTTCGGCCTGATCCGATCACTTTGCTGATTCCTGAACAGGTAGCATTGTTCCGATATCAAATATATTCTTTAATCTTTGGCCATAAATCTGCCAACGGATACTTCGGTTTTCGACAGAGAAAGATCGGAAGGTTGCTGTGCATCGGCTGGATGTACTCATTCCGAAATCGAGCTCGTTCGGTTACTTCCTGAAAGTACTTTTTCAGGTCGCTGGCATTGCTGCCTAGCACGATCATGACCTCAGCCGAGTAACCCCTTGTGCCCCACAACCAGTAACTGTTGTGTCCGGAAATCGCAGGGGGGAGTCCGGTGCGTGCTCCGTAGAAATCAACCGCGCCCGCCTGCATATAGTTCTGTCCGAATATGCCGCATTTTACCTTGTCTTCCGCAGGCAGGGACTGATAGACTGTGTCGATCGTGGCCGCCAGCTCTTTCCATCCGAAGAAGTTGGCAAAGAACGATGGGAGCTTTCCTTCGGCCCATTTCTCTCCGCTCGACGGCCGCATGCCGATGACATCCTGGTACTTCAGGAAGCTTTCTACCGGCAGCAAAGGCATTCCCATCGGTGCGGTCACAGCCCCCGCGACCAACAGCACCGCGATGACTGCTGATCTCATCCAGGGCCGCGTAAGCCATCCTTCGATTGCTGCTGCACCTGCTGCGAACAACAACGGATAGATCGGCGTGAGGTAGTATGGTTTTCCCCCCTGGACAACGAACACCGCCAGCACAATGAGATAGCACCATCCAAGAGAACGATAGCGGGCAAATGACGGACGGAAGAGAAGCACAATCAATCCTGTCCCCCAGATGAGAACCGTCAACGGCTGCATAAGCAACACCTGTTCTTTCAGAAATGCAAGGAGCGGCATTGCTACCATCTTTTGCGTTCGGGCATTGGCGATCCACTCCAGCGTAGGCCAGCCGTGTGCGATCTGCCAAAGAATGTTGGGCAGCATTATGACGAGGCCGACGAAGCCTCCGAGCAAAGCCCAGCGGTCGAAGAGCAATTGTCGTTGCTTCGTGAGTAGGAGACCTACCACGATTCCAAACCCAAGAAACAACACCCCAATCTTGTTCTCGAATCCCAATCCCATCACTAAGCCGAACCAGACCCAGAGAGGGAGCTTGCTTTCATCAATAATGCGGACGACGATGTAGACCGCGGCGAGCCAAAAGAAGATATCGAATGAGTTCATCGAAAAGTAATGATCGATCGCCAAGTACACAGGGGCGATGATTGAGCACAGTTCGGCGAGGAGTTGCGCGAAGAGACCAGCACCCATCCGCCGTGCGAGGAGTCCGGTGAGCAGCACGGTGAAGAATCCGGCAAGAGCGGGAAGGAGGCGAATGGACAACATCGAGTCGCCGAGCGCCGCGCGTTCAAGGTGCAATAGGAAAATGGAAAGAGGCGGTTGATCGACATAACCCCAATCGAGATGAGTACTGCATGCGAGGTAGTACAGCTCGTCGCCGTGTACTCCGTAACCATTGATGGCCAGGAGGTGGAGAATCAATTTTGCAGCCGCGGGGATGAGGAGGACGAGAAGTTCAGGTTTCGAAAACCATCCGTTGTGGAGAGTGCGTGATGGCTTAGGTGGGGGCGGTGTCATTGCCTATATTGTTGTTTGATGATGGATGGAAATGAGGAGCTAGTAGCGTTGCTAAAAACAGATCTTGTGTTTTTGCGACCCCCTCTCGGTCTCCCCCTTTTCCCCAAGTGATGCCTTCGGCACAGGGGGAGAGGAATTTCCCTCCCTAAAAGGGGAGGGCTAGGGTGGGGTCAGTCGCTAATCGAAGAAACATTTTCCAAAAAATGCAATCTTATTTTTTGGAAGCTGCACTAGCATACCACGGCTTTTGAACCTTTATTTATTTCTCAACCCTCGTTGGGAAGAAACACATTGTAAGAAAGCGTGACCCGATGAAAAACCTCTTTCAGATCCAAAAGCAATTCATTCTCCATTGCATTCCGTTACCACGACGTGACTATGATTTTCGGAAAGCAATTATACTTCTGCGATTGCTGCATAAGGGATAAAGCCGTGTGTTGGCATTTCGATTTGGGCCCTGTCCACTTCCCATCTAATTTATGTGTGTGTAGCTGGTTCTCCCGCTAAGGCCTCGGGTCTAACGGGATCTTCGTTCCCTACGTTGCGTGTTTCCCTGATTTTCTGTAGTTTGCCATGTGGGGTTGACTGGGGATCTGCGCTAGAAAACTCAGCCCTTCCTTTTCATCCCATCCGACCTCACGAACGCCCAAATCGATTAGTTTGATTCCTGGCGAGATGCTTCGCGCTTCACCAGCAATTCATGCTTTTGGAGATCTGGTCGATGCTTGAAAGGAGTCTGCAATCATGAGAATTCTCATTGCTCTCATTGCACTTGTATTGCCACGGGTTGTCTTTTCGCAACAGGAAGCGCAAAATTCCATCCTCCCTCAAAAGTCTCCGATATCGAAACAATCTTCTGCTTCTTCAGCTCAGCCAAACCGCGAATTGACAAAAGAATGGAAGTTCTTCGATGGAAACACAATACAATGCACAATAAACAGTGCCGGTCCTTATTGCGACTATTTGGAAACGGGCAACGCGGGTCTCTATTGGCCTAAGGGAACTCTCCATACGGCCGTGTACACTGCGGGCATTTGGATTACCGGAGTTCATCGGCCATCGGACAGCTTGAGAACGGCGGTGCAGGACTACTACACCGAATTTCAACCGGGACCGATCCTATCGACCTTCAATACATCAACGAACTCTTCGGATGCGGCGGCAAATCCCAATGATCCAAAGTACCACGTCTATAAAATAAACAAAGGGGACGAAAACCTCCCCTCTACTGCGCGCAACCCGGACTATGATACTTGGCCCGGCGATCTTGGTGCACCTTATATCGATGTCAATGCGAATGGGATATGGGATCGGGGTATCGATAAGCCAAAACTTATCGGCAACCAGGAATTGTGGTGTGTCTATAATGATGCTAACGAAGCTAACCATGCAACCGTCGGCATGACGCCCCCGATGGGAATAGAAGTGCAAGCGACCTATTTCGGGTTCAGCTATGCGCTTCCCAATATTATGTTTATCCGGTGGAAGATTATCAACAAAAGTGATGCCGACTATGACAGTGTTTTCGTTTCTCTTTGGTCGGACACCGACCTCGGGGACGCGAACGATGATATGATTGCATGCGACTCAGTCCGTCAACTCACATACGTGTACAACGGCGACAATAACGATGGAGCAGGATATGGATATGGAACCAAGCCTCCATCGGACGGATTTGTCTTATTCCAGGGGCCAAAGGTTGAAGGAACGCCGGGCGATAGCGCGATATCGTACGGGGTCTGGAAAAAAGGGTACAAAAATCTAAGGGCATGCTCAGCCGTTTGTTATTTTAGTGGAGGCTTTGGCGGTGAACCACCGTTGTTAAACGTTAACTTTGCCAGATCTGCGCATGAAGATCAGATTGGCATAGATGGGGCGACACATTTTCCGTATATCGATCCTCTCACAGGCAAACCTTCTAAATTTGTATTTCCCGGCGATCCGGTGACCGAAACAGGATGGACAATGACAAAGTCCGGATTGAATCCAGAAGACGTTCGCGGCATGATTTCGGTCGGCCCTTTCGCTCTCGCGAAGGGAGATACACAAGAAATTGTCGGCGCATTTGCT
>CAYYHS010000049.1:0-1546 GCA_964471785.1 uncultured Chitinophagaceae bacterium | reverse complement strand
CGGCCCTTTCGCTCTCGCGAAGGGAGATACACAAGAAATTGTCGGCGCATTTGCTATTGCGCAGGGCTCGGACCGCCTCAACAGCATTGTCCTTCTCCGGCAATCGGTCGACGTCGCCCGGGAAGCGTTTCTCAATAATTTTGCTACCGTCCCTGCGGTTACCGCAACTGTCGAATCTAACATGACCAATCCGTTGATTTCGGTTGTATGCAAGACGAACAATCCGGCTGCGCAATCCGTCAGTGCAACCCTAAGAAAGAGAGATGGCACCGTATATGCCCAGGTGAACCTTTTGGATGACGGATCTCACGGAGATGGATCTGCCGGCGATAAAGTGTTCGGCAATACAATCTCTGCGACTCCGCAGAACCAAAGCCTTGCCATCGACATTGCAATTACGCATGACAACAGCGATGTCGACAATTGGAAAGACATCGCGAATATCACGACAACCCGGCTCAATTATTCAACTCCCGTAATTCTCTCGGACAATCTGAACGAAAACGGGATGGCCAATCCGGGTGAGAATGTGCGGTTCAATATCACCCTCGGCAATCCGTATTCATTTGCGTTAGGCGGAATCACGATTGAGGCGAGCACGCCTAACACGCAGAAGGCGATTTCGCTTCCTCTGTTGCAGGCGAATTCACAATTCACACCGACATATAATCCTCTCGATACCAATACCTTTCTCGACTTCACAGTCCCGTCAAATTTTTCTTCGAATGAAATATTTGTACACCTCTCTCTCAGCGATACAGCGGGGGATCAGTGGAGCGATTCGGTAGCATTTCCTGTTTTCCCGCTCGTCCGCGAGAACGCTGTGATTCAACGTCTTCACGGACACAGCAGCGCGGTGCCATCGGTCATTGTCACGGACAAACCGTCAACGGAAAACAAAAACTATGTGATCTACGGAGTTGATTCTGCCGACGCAAACGCTACTCCGGGCTACACCGTAAAAGACTCCTTGACCGGAAGCCTCGTCTTGCAGCAGGTGCCGTTGACGGAAGCAGAGTTTCTCGGCCATGGCTCACTGCCGATCGACGGATTCAAAATTAATTGGGATGGGACCTATGCTCCTCATCTTGCGCCGCAGATGCCAAGCTACGTCACTTCGGATCCGGCAAACTTTCCGTGGTTCGCTCCAAGCTCTCCGCACGACCCATCGTTTGCCTATATTGGGAAACAGTTTCCAACCGGATTTGCCGGCGTCACGGGGAGCAGTCTCAATACGGGAGACTTCAGAAGTGTGCTCGTGCGCTTTTCTATGATCAACGGTTACACAGACCTTAATGCGAACGGAGCGTACGATGTCGGAGAACCGTACACTTTTGATACGCTGAACATTTCACGCTCTCAAAAAGCATATTTTTACAGACAGGATAATATAGCCGTCCCATTTCATTACGTGGGATACTTTAACGTTCCTCTGGCGGCCTACGATGTGACGTCCGATCCTCCGAGACAACTCAGTCTGATAGTCATCGATAAGGATAAGAACAATCAATGGGATGTGGATATTGATGCTTCGGGAAAGTTCGAC
>CAYYHS010000048.1:5738-11270 GCA_964471785.1 uncultured Chitinophagaceae bacterium | reverse complement strand
ATTTTCTCACTTTCCTCACTTTGTGTGCTAACCATTGAGTTTCCAGGTAGTGTTACAGTTTGGATGCCCGCTAGAAGCATGCGGGCATGACAAACCTTGGGCGCGTCATTCCCGAACGTTTATATCGGGAAGCTATTGGTCTGCAATTCAAAACAATCAAACTGTAACAGCACCAGTTGCCAACGACTATTGTCATTATTTGAAAAGTACACTACCTTATCCCGAGATTTTTCTCGGACAATAACGACACCGCTTACCAGCTTCTTTGGTCTGATTTAATCTCCATCTCTAATCCACTCATAACTCGATGCACATGGCGCACAGATTGTCTGCGATCATCCGCAAAATCGGGATCAACCCTTATGTCGACGTCCCTCTAAAAATAAGCCGGGCAATCAAGAAACGGGGCTATGTTCCAATTGCAGGAACAGTAAATGGAAAGCCGATGCGCACGACTCTGGTTCCGATCGGAAAGGGGAGGCATCGGCTGTTTATTAACGGAGGAATGCGAGACCGGGCTGGAGTAGATGTAGGGGATAGAATCGAAGTAGCGCTGCGTGTCGATCTCCGGTCCCGGGCAGTTCCAATGCCCAAAGGACTTGCTGCCAGGCTCTTGAAAAGCAGTGTTGCCTCAACGGCTTGGGAGAGGCTGACTCCATCGAGGCGAAAGGAAATATTGAGGTATCTGAACTTTGCCAAACATCCGGAGACCCTCGAAAGAAATACTAAGAAAGTCATCGCGATGCTGAAGGAGCAAGGCCGGCAGAAGAACACCCTCGCAGGGATTCGTCTCTGAAGAGAAGACAATGTCGCTTTTTGGTCTTGTTGATTATCAAACGGGCCGAATGCCGATGGCTGCGCCGGGGGACAATCTGGACCAGAGCGGGGAGAGCATTCGTTCGGCGCATTCTCAGTTTTTCATCATTCTTGAACTTTTCGATTCCATGGTCTCTCCAATCATCGATATTCTATTGTTTCTCTCCTCCTACGTTTCCCTTTTTGTCCTGAGGAAATCAGTGGAAAGCTCTAAAACCCACCCTCCCCTCCTGAGGGCTTTTGGTTTTGTCGTCGGCTGCATTTTGCTTTTGAGCGTGCTTGACTGGGCTTTTAATTTTGCCTTCATATCCTACCTGGCAATCACGGAAAATGTTTATTTATTCTACACACTTTTCGCGATGCTCCTTGTCATGGTTGTCGCTCTTCGAGCCGTGCTCCATCCGCTGGAAAGCTTTGAGGTCGCCGAGGTGAAAGATTTTCTCCGCGAGTCGCTGTTGTTCAACAATTACCACCGCCGCAAGGATGCGGAATTTCGGGAGGAATACACCCGTCACATGGTACGGAAAATTCATCGCGAGACATCGGACAAACCGTTCCATGAAATTCTTCCTGAACAGAAGAAGAAAGACGAGAACAGATTCGGGAACATTACAGCGGAATTCATCGATCAGGAAAAGGCAAAAAGGCTTACGGAAAAAATGCGCAGGGAGACGGAGGGCTTGCGAAGAGGCGAAGTGCTGGATGCAACCGATCCTTTTCGAATCGAGTTGATGAGCACTACCGATCACCCCTACCTGACCCTTCTAAACGAGTTTACTATCGACCCGGCTAAGAAAACACTCACTATAAAATTGCCCTTGCCCGATATATTTCAAATCGGTGCAAGTGACGAGAAACGGCTTAACGATCTTATCGACCAAGTCTACCTGATGTTACAGTTGCTTGCTTCGCAAGCATGGCTGCAGCCATTCACTCCTTTCTTCAGAATGATTAACCTCAAAGTGTTCCATTCGGTATGGAGTGACCTTGGCACCGTCTCGGTCCAGGAGTTATTGACGATATCCATCTCCCTTGCCGATCTCCGCCGATATCACGGAAGCACCATGCACGCGGGCTTGCTCAGGAAGATCGCGTCGATAGCGATTCACCGCTCTGCGTGATGCCGTTCGTCAGCGAACTTAAGTTCCGAAGATTGTCACCCGGTACTGCTACACTTTTTTCCGTCGCCGAAGAAAGAAACTCTTTGTAAAAAGAAGCGTTACAATATATCACACTACACTTATGCACGCTCGAATATGAAAGGACGAGACAATTATCATGGAAACCGAACGGCTCAACCTCGTTGCCCCATGCGGAATAGATTGCGGAATTTGCGAACTCTACACTTGCCGGAATGATGCCCGGCTTTTCAGCGCGCTGACCTTAAGGGGGATCCCGGCAGATAAAATTCCTTGCGACGGATGCAGGTCAATCGATGGGAATTGTCCGGTCATCGAAGGACAATGTGAAACGCACAACTGTGTTGAGGCAAAGAAAGTGGAGTATTGCTTCGAGTGTTCGGATTTCCCCTGCGTCAAGCTGCATCCCTCCTCTAAAAGAGCGGACGTATTGCCACACAACATGAAAGTCTTCAATCTCTGCATGATGAAGAGGGACGGAGTCGAGGCGTTCGTTGAAAACTCGTCCGAGTTCAAGAAGAGATATTACGCCGGCATTATGGAGATAGGCAAAGGTCCGCAGCTTGAACAATAAGGAATTCTCATATGCCCGACAATAAACTTCCCGACTACGGTCTCGATGCACCGGCAGTTGTTCGCAATCTCTTGGCCGTAGCAGCGGCATTTTTTCTGCTCTGGGGAACCGGCGTTGCCGGTTTCTGGTCCGGGGTTTTTCATTTTGAATTATTTCATGCAGTAAGGATCTATTTCCCGCTGGGAAGCGTCGGATGGGTTCCCGGCATCGGTTTCCTTTCGATGGGATGCTGGATGATCTGGTCGAGTAAGATCGGCAAAGTGCAGAGCCGCGAACGATTGCTGCGTCAGATTGCCTGGAGAGGAAATGAGCAGATCCTGGATATCGGGTGTGGCCGCGGGCTGATGCTTATCGGCGCGGCAAAATATCTTACAACCGGCAAGGCGGTCGGAATCGACAAATGGCAGGCCGAAGATCTTTCCGGCAATCGCCCCGAAGCGACTTTGGAAAATGCAAAACGCGAAGGAGTTGCCGAACGCGTTGACGTGAAAACCGCCGACATGAGGGATATTCCCTTCGCAGACGAGACGTTCGACGTCGTTGTCTCCAAAGCGGCCATCCACAACATATACTCAGCCGACGACCGGGCTAAGGCAATCAGCGAGATCGCACGCGTTCTCAAACCGCAGGGGATTGCCCTCATCTCCGATATCCGTCATCTTCGTGAGTATGTGGAAGTATTTGAAAAGCATGGATGCCGCCTGGTACGCCAATTGGATTCTCCCATCCTGTCAATGCTTCTGATGATAATTACGTTTGGCTCGCTTCATCCTGGAACGGTGCTGTTGAAGAAAGCGACGCCATCAATTACGCTTGGCAAGTGATGCCTTTACTCTTGGCGACAGACATCGTGCACGATATTGTCGGAACCAGGATATTATCCGGCAAGGTGATGGCATTGCTACCTAGGGCTCTTTTCGAGTACACCGTTACTCAAATTTTCCACTAAGCACCCATGCCTGAATCTTCCTCCTTCCGCGACGATGAGACCGACGGAAAATTCGTTTTCCCGATTGTCTATTTCTTTGTCGGCACATTCATTGCACTGGATCTCTGGTCTGCATATGAACCATCTGCATGGAATTGGGGATTTCACTTTCTTGCCTTCTATCCTTCTGAAATTCGGGTAGCGATTCCGCTCTTCATGTTCATTATCCTGATCCCGCAGGTTCAATTCTTCCTCATCGACCTCCTTCGATCGATCGTCGTGAAGGTGATCGATCGACCGCAGTCACTCCGCCGTATACTCGAAGGCGGTGCAGTGGCCGGGATGGTCTTTGTCTTCCTCCACTTTCGTGTTGCGACATACTTCCTTGGAGACGGTTACCTGCAACTGCGGAGTCTGAAAGTCCCCGAAAATATCGACAACCTTAACCTGACAGGCTTTGCGCGAGAGCCCCTCGTCGGCTTTTTTGTCTTTCAACTCTCCCGGCTTTTCTATTTCCTGGAAAGCTCGACGCCTCCCGAAGACGCGTACCTCTGGCTCAGCATGCTGTCTGGAATCGCGTTTGCTTCCGTTGCGTGGAAGGGCATTGGGCTCTTCATCGACGATGAAACGGACAGGCCTCTCATCTTCTTCTTCCTTCTTTCTTCGGGTGTTAGCCTTCTCTTCTTCGGGTATGTTGAAAACTGCGCGCTGGCCTATGTTGGAGTGTTACTTTTTCTTCTGCTCGCAGTTGCTTACCTGAAAGAGAGAATATCCATCTATTGGCCGATGGGGGCATACGGGCTTCTGCTCTCGATAAATTTTGGAGCAGCGGCATTTGTGCCGGCCCTTCTCTATCTCGTCATAGTTGGTGTCCGGCGCAGAGAAACGGCTCGGAGTCTTGCGGCTCTCGTTCTGTCCGGAGTCGTTTTTGCCGCAGCGCTCCTTCTTTCCGGATACTCTCCGTCATTCTTCGAGAAGATTTTTGAGGATGCAAGCGTAAGCATACTCCCGGTTGCCGGCCCGGCAGGAATACATCAGGCATATCGTCTCTTCAGTCTGAACCATCTGGCTGATGTAACGAATCTCTTTTTGCTCTGCACTCCCGCTGCCGTCGCGCTCCTGACCGTGTCGATTGTCTTAATCCTGAAAAAAAGAAAGCCTCTCGAGGAGTACCAGAACTTTGTTCTCCTTGCTATGGCGTGCGGTGTCGGTCTGATCGCCATGCTGAATTGTACGCTCGGGATGAGCAGAGATTGGGACATTCCTGCCCCGTTCAGTGTTGGAATTCCGGTAGCGGCTATCGGACTCTGGATCACGGTTGCCGAAGACAGGGAAATCCGGCAGCGTGTTCTGTTGATCCTCGGTGTTGTCACAATGCTTCAGACAGGAGCCTGGGTCAATGTAAACTCGGACGAGCGCCGGGCTGTCTCCCGTTTCGAGATCCTCGGGGAGAAAGAATTGTGGGGTACCGAGGCAACTCTCGGCGCGTTGGAAGAACTTGCGATCTATCACCGTGACCGGCGGGAGTTCGTCCAGGCAGCGTCCTGTTACGAGCGGTATCTCGGTATTGACTCGACAGACGTCCGCATATGGCTCAACTGCGCAAGAGCAGAACAAGCAGCCGGGCTCTATGACCGGGCGATCGACTCCTACAAAGTAGTGGCACGATCCGGCCCCGCAAATCCGGAAATCCTTGCCTCGCTCGGCGTTCTCCTTGCGCGGATGGAACACACGGATGAAGCGCTTCTCTATTTGAAACAAGCTGATAAGCTTTCACCCGAATCGCCCAAGATTAAGAACGACATCGGAGCCCTCTTCGCGAACGAAAAGAACTATTCGACTGCGCTCCCCTATTTTCTTGAGGCCATTCGGCTCGATCCGAATTTTAGAGGGGGATATCTGAATGCCGCGGCATGTTACGCAGCACTGGGAGAAAATGACCAGGCTCAACAGTATAGAACAATGGCGAGGGGGAAACAGTAATCAGTTAACAATCAACAATGAGCAGTATCGGCTGAAATTGATAATAAGGACTAAGGACTACGAACCAAGGACCACGGACTAAGCACTAAGGA
>CAYYHS010000048.1:0-5638 GCA_964471785.1 uncultured Chitinophagaceae bacterium | reverse complement strand
AGGGTTTGCTAAGTTGCTCCGTTACCGCAGTAGATTGCACAATCGTCTTCATAGACCCTGCAGTTGATCGAATTCCATCGCCCCACATTTAGGAGGAGATCTTATGGACCAGCAAAAAGTCGATTTGTATATGATGATGCATTCCAAATACTTCGAAGCGTATCAGCTTTCCGCGATACGGGATCGGCTGATGAAACTTGATGATAATAAGTTCATGCAAATAGAAGGGGCGAACCTTAAAGATCCGACCATCATGCTGATTGTCTCGCTCGTCGGCGGACATTTCGGCGTGGACCGGTTTGTCCTCGGAGAAGTGGGGCTCGGCATTGCGAAACTTCTCACCTGCGGCGGCCTCGGCATTTGGACGGTCGTCGATTGGTTTCTCGTGCTTGGAAGAACGCGCGAAGTGAATTTTCAACGGCTGCAGCAAATGATGTATTAAGGATACAATTGAGGTTGAGACTGAGATCAAGGTTGAGATTGAGATGAAAAAAAGAGTCTACACAACTCTTGTTCTTCTTTCGCTGGCAGGATACGGTTGGCTTGGATGGAACATCGCGGAAGGATCGGCGCACTCGGCCATTCCCACCGTCTGCTTGTTCAAAGAAGTAACCGGCCTTCCATGCCCCTCGTGCGGTACAACCCGTTCGCTCCTGCTGCTCTTCAATGGAGAAGTTGCTGCGGCGTTCATGACGAATCCATTTGCTCTCCTCCTGGCTCTTGTCTTGGTGATTGTTCCTCTCTGGATTGCCGTCGATGTTGCCCGGAAGAAGGAGAGCTTTTATTGCTTGTACACATGGGTAGAGCAGCTGTTCATTCAGAGTAAGTGGGTGACTGCTTTCGCGGTGACGCTAGTCGTTCTCAACTGGATATGGAATATTGCGAAGGGGATGTAAGGTCTTCAATTCAGCAAGTTCGATCGCCCTGCAACCCCCTCTGTGTCTCCCCCTGAAAGGGGGAGAGCGCACACACCCTCCCCTTCGAGGGGAGGGCAGGGTGGGGTCGAATCATAGTGTGAACTTCTAGAAATCAAACGATCATGTCTTCCCGCTCTTTTTCCTATTTTCCTCCCGAACACGAAGCCGAGCGAGCCTCAAACAGCTATTTGATGTCGCTTGTTGTGATCATGGTGGGACTTCCGCTGCCGATCGTCAACGTTATTGGGTCGGGGATCTATTTCCTCGCGAACAGGAAATCGGCGTACTTCGTCCGGTGGCATTGCGCGCAGTCGCTCTTGGCGCAGGCCATCACACTGCCGGTGAACGCCGCCGGACTCTACTGGACCCTTGCGATTGTATTCGACCGCGCGTCGTTTTCGGACAACTACGCAGCCTATCTCAGTACGGTTATCCTCTTCAATCTTATCGAGTTCATCGCCACCATGGTTGCGGCTGTCCGAACTCGGAAAGGACACCACGTGAGTTGGTGGTTCTTCGGACCGTTGACCGACGCATTGGTGAGGGGATAGCATGCCGAAAATTCTCAGTCAGTTTCTTGTTTTGGCGGGACTCTTCTTTGGCACCTGGTTTCTTCTCCGAACCGTCGACTACCGTTCGCTTTTCCGTGTTGATGAGGTTACGAACGAAGCCGAACAAAAGTTGTCGGAGCTGATCCTCGATCAAATGAAGAAGGATGGAGACGAGTGCACATCCGACTCGGCGCTGGCTCTTGTCGAATTGATCCGGCAGAGACTTTGCCTCGCGAATGGGATCGCCGATTCTTCTATCACCCTTCATCTTCTCGTACATGACGAAATCAACGCGATCGCTCTTCCCGACCGCCAGCTTGTCGTGTATACCGGGATCATCAAATACAGCAACTCGCCTGAGGAACTTGCCGGGGTACTTGCGCACGAGATCACGCACATCCAGCACGGGCATGTTATGAAGAAGCTCAAGAGGGAAGTGGGAGTGTCGATGCTCGGTGCGCTTGCGGGAGGAGATGCCGGCGGAGACATTGCCCGGCAAACGACACGGCTGCTGACATCGTCAGCGTTCGACCGCGAGATGGAGAGCGACGCAGACTACGGGGCCGTCCAGATGATGGCAAAGGCGGGGATCGATCCGATACATTTTGCGGACCTCCTTTTCCGGTTTTCGCAAGAGAAAGGGAACATCCCGAAGCGGTTTGAGTGGATCAGTTCGCATCCCAATACGCAGGAACGCTGCGCGAAAATTCTGAAACTGCGAAAGCAAGAGGCCTATACAATCAAGCCGATTCTCGATAAGGCTCGGTGGGAGTATCTTAAAAAGGTTGTTGGCGCGATGAAAACTGAGCGGAAATAGGAGACAGAAGACAGAAGACAGGAGACAGAAAACGGGAGAGTGGAAGCATCAACTTGGAATCTGTGACGCTTGTTCTTTCTCCTGTCTTCTGTCTCCTGCATTCCGCTTGCGGGCACACCATGACTTCAAATCCAGACTTTTCTCTGCGCAAATGGTATCTCGATTGCGTTGCCGACAATGGTGATACATTGATCGGATATTCCGCGCTACTCCGCTGGAAGACATTGACGGTTCATTATTCAAGCATTACAAGCACAAACAGGAACTCGAAATCGAGCACAATCACATCACTGAAAAAAAGCTCCTTTCCGCATTTTAGCGGCCAACAAATTGTTTGGTCGTCGAAGGCTTTGAACGTGTCCGGGACATGGACTCCGACGGCTAAACCGATCCAAGAGAAATTGTACGACTCGCCTGAAGGAATGATAGCCTGGTCGTGCGTGCAGCCTCGATCGAAGGCTGACATCTCGTTCGGAAGGAACAAACATATTACGGGACTTGGTTATGCGGAATTACTGGAGCTCACCATCAAGCCGTGGCAGTTGCCTATTGCGGAATTGCGTTGGGGAAGATTTCTTTCCGAGCGTGATGCGCTGGTATGGATCGAATGGCGGGGTGCTGAGCCGCTCTCAATGGTATTCCACAACGGGAGGCGAATAAGAGAAGCTTCTATCACTGACGAACAAATTGCATTTAATGGAGATCGCTCTCGACTCGCTCTAACGGAAAAAAAGGAATTACGCAAAGGCGTTCTTGTGTCGACTGCACTCTCTGTGATTCCGGGGATTGAAACAATTGTGCCTGCTCGATTACTCCACACGTATGAATGCAAATGGAGAAGCAGAGGAATCCTATCATCAAATGGTGTCGTAAGCAGCTCCGGTTGGGCCATTCATGAAATAGTGAGGTTCCCATGACTACGTCTCGCACCGTCCAGGCGGCTGGAAAGTTTCTTTATGGATTCACCTTTGTAATTATTCTTCCGCTCCTTCTTTTTGAGTGGGCAAGATTCACTGAAAATGTCGTGCACATCCCGGTTCCGGGTTCATTTTTACTCGGAATGGCTGTCACGTTGATCGGCTTCGCTGCGATGCTGGCAGGGGGTGCGGCTCTCTACCGTCTCGGGGGAGGACTTCCGATGAATGCCTATCCTCCCCCAAAGTATGTGACTCGGGGAATTTTCAGAGTCTTGCCTCATCCGATCTACGTTGGGTTTTCACTCGCATGCATAGGAATATCGATGGCTTTCGGATCGGCGAGTGGTCTCTGGCTTGTTTCACCGGTTGTTGCGCTCGGCTGCACGGCCCTCGTTCAGGGCTTTGAGAAGCAAGATCTTATCAGACGGTTTGGTTTGCCCCCGCCGTCGACGTTGTTGAGCCTTCCCCCTGACGAAACGAGAACTCCCCATCCTCATGAGCGGTTATCCGTTTATCTTCTTGTATTGCTCCCATGGCTCGTCCTCTACGAGTCTGTTGTGGCTGTCGGTGTCCCTTCGGACGCGATGATCGCATATCTCCCGTTCGAAAAGAGTTTGCCGGTGTATGCATGGGCGGAGATATTTTATGCAAGCACGTATCTTTTTGTTTTACTGGTTCCTCTCGTTGCGACTTCGGCGCGCGACCTTCGGGAATTTGCATTTGCCGGACTAGCGGCAACGGTGCTCATCACGCTCCTCTTTCTGGTCATTCCATTGATAGCTCCGCCGAGGGATTTCGTATCGGACAGCGTTTTCGGATCAATGTTGTTGACGGAACGAACGCTCGATGCTCCGGTCGCGGCTTTTCCCTCCTTCCATGTTGTTTGGGCATTCCTTGCGGCTCGTCTCTATTCAAAGGCGATTCCTTCGGCGAGGATCCTCTGGTGGTTGTTGGCTCTGTTGATTTCTGCAAGCTGCATTACGACAGGCATGCATGCCATCGTTGATGTTCTGGCGGGAGCGCTCGTCGTTCCGATTGTTCTCCACACCGCCGCGCTGTGGAAATGGATGCGCGCTCTTGCCGAACGGATAGCAAACTCATGGAAGGAATGGCAGATCGGCCGCATGCGCATCATCAATCATGGAATGTATGCGGCTGCCGGAACAACGAGTGCACTTTTGATCATTGGCACTCTCCTCGGGCCCAGCTCGCTTGTTTCCGTGTTGGTAATCGCCTTTTCAGCGCTCATCACATCGGCATTGTGGGCACAATTCATCGAAGGTTCTCCAAGTCTGCTGCGTCCCTACGGGTTCTACGGCGGGCTTATCGGCGGTGTGCTTGGTTCGTTTATCGCTAAGCTCTTCGGCGGCGATATCTGGCAACTTCTGGGGGCGTACGCATTGGCAGGACCGCTCATCCAGTCTGCGGGAAGGTTACGGTGTCTCGTGCAAGGTTGCTGTCATGGACGGGAGGCGTCCGAGGATATCGGAATACGCTACGCACATCCCCGAAGCCGCGTGTGCCGGCTCGCCAATTTGTCCAATATTCCCATCCACGCGACGCCGCTCTATTCGATTCTTTGGAATGTGTTCGCCGGAATTATCCTCGCTCGGCTGTGGTCTCTCCACTCCTCGCTTCCGCTCATTGTCGGACTTTACCTGATACTGAACGGGCTTGGAAGATTTGTAGAGGAAGCATACCGGGGCGAACCGCAGACACCTGTTTTTGGAGGCTTGCGTTTGTACCAATGGATGGCAATTGCGACTGTAGTCTCAGGTGCTGTTGTCACGACAATGAGAACAGCTTCGGCAATACCAAACTGGGAGTTTAACTGGACGGCGGTCTATGCCGCGGCAGCTTTCGGAGTTGTAACCATGTTTGCACTCGGTGTTGATTTTCCCGAGTCAAACAGGCGGTTTGCCAGACTGGCGTGACAAGGAATGAGATGATTCGTTGTGGCATACCATTGAATAATCCAATAGATTAGGACGAACGACTGAATGATTGGCTCCCCTGTCAAATCCAACACAACATTAAACGTATCACTATGAACGCAAAACTCATTGGCGTAGGAACTGTCTTGTTGCTTAGTACTTCGGTTCTCATGGCTCAAAAGCCGACTGACTTCGAGCTCCAATCCCCGAACAATCTCATTTCGGTGCACATTGAGGTGGGCGCCAAACTCCAATGGTCAGTTCAACAAGCCGGTCAACAGATCATTGCCCCCTCGACTATTTCCCTGCAACTGGAAGAAGGCGAGGTGCTCGGCGACAACGCCAAGATAAAATCTTCCGACAAGAAAAAAATCTCTTCGGTCATCACTCCAATAAACTATGTGAAGGCGACCATTCCGGATGAATGCAACCAGCTTACCGTCGAGTGCCGGAATGGATACGGGATAATCTTCAGAGCGTATAACGATGCGGTTGCGTACCG
>CAYYHS010000047.1:0-11285 GCA_964471785.1 uncultured Chitinophagaceae bacterium | reverse complement strand
CCGGCTCTCGGACCAGTTGGAGATCCGATTAAACTTTCCGGGACGGCGAAGCTCTAATACGGAGCGGTAGTCACATGTCGGTTCTATAGGCCATAAAATTAATTCATCTTCGCGACAGCAATCACAATAAGGAGAAATCTATGCGACGCTTTTTTTTGTTCCTCTTCGCGGCTGTAATTACCATCGGGGTAGCCGCATCCAGCGCATCGGCTCAGGGTATGATGCGTGCAACTCCGGAAGAACGTGCAAAGGCTTTGAAAGATTCATTGGGACTGAATGATGACCAGTCCGGAAGCATCATTGCTATTTTTAAGTCGATGAGCGAAAAGCGGCAGGCGATGATGGACTCATTGGATGATCGTGATGCACGCAGAGCGGCCATGATGAAACTTATGTCCGAAACCGATCAAAAAATCGAGGCCCTCTTAACTCCTGATCAGAAGGATAAGTATGAAGTCATGAAGAAAGAACGAGAGGCCAGATTCCGCCGACCTCAGAATTAATCGTTCGGCTCTCCCCTCCCCCTGATTCAGAATCCACGGATCGAGTCGGGGGAGGGAATATGGCGGCTTCCTCTCCCAATCCTCAAATTTGCCTCTCCATTTTCATCTCTCATATTTCGATTATTTTACTTACCTTGTCTGCGCAGTTCTTCGTACCATCTGCTCACCAACACTTTTGAGAGACCTCCCATGCAAATCGGAATCGTCGGGTTACCGTTCTGCGGCAAATCAACTCTTTTCCAAACCATCACAAAAACTCACCTCGAACCCTCGGCCCTTTCAAAGACAGAAGCGCACCATGCCATCGTGAAAATCCCCGATGCCAGGCTCGACAAGCTCTCCTCCCTTTTTTCTCCGAAGAGCACCGTCCACGCAACGATTGAATTTGTCGATGTCGTAGGGTTGAAGAAAGGAGAATCGGGGTCGACACAATTCACGACGAACTTCCTGGCGAATGTAAAAACAAACGACGCACTCATCCAGGTGGTACGTCTCTTCGCCAATGACGCCGTGCCGCATCCGGACGGTTCGGTCGATGCGATGCGAGACATCGCTTCGTTCGAGACCGAATTCATTATCTCTGATCTTTCCATCGTCGAGACCCGGGTTGAAAAAATTACGAAACAAATTCAGAAGCTGCATGACGAGCAACTGAAGAAGGAGCTTCCGGTGCTGGAAAAATGCCGGCAGCATTTGGAGAAGGAAGAGCCGCTGCGGGAAGTCGATTTTACGAGGGATGAGATGAACATCCTTAAGACGTATCAACTCCTTTCGCTGAAGCCGATGCTCATAGCCTTGAATTTCGATGAGTCTCAACTCGTCACTTTCACGGAAACGCTTTCCGTGGTGCGCGAAAAGAAAGGGGGATTCCACACGAAGGCTGTTCCTTTCTTCGGTCAAATCGAGATGGAAATGTCTGAACTCCCAGACGAGGAGGCGAAGACATTTATGAATGAGTATGGCATTAAGGAATCCGCCCTCGATGCGCTGATTCGGGAAGCCTATGCTCTCCTCGGCCTGCAATCATTTTTTACGGTCGGAGAAGATGAGTGCAGAGCGTGGACTATTCGTAAAGGCATGACTGCCCAGGAAGCCGCAGGAGTCATCCACTCCGATTTTGTGACGAAGTTCATTCGTTCCGAAGTAGTGCACTATGACCAATTTATTGCTGACGGCGGTTCGTTCGCGAAAGCGAAAGAGACAGGCCACTGGAGACTTGAGGGAAAAGAATATTTGGTCAAAGACGGAGATATCATGTCGATCAGACATAGCTGAAAGCCTGATGCTGCAGCGATTCCGTCTGATGGAACTTAACAAACCCTGCCCCAATCACAGCGTTCTAGACTGAATCCGAAGCCAGCGAAGAAAGTCCGATGTTGTCATTCTGGGTCCTCGACGAGTCGAGTCGTCGACCGCCGCCTTTCAGGCAGGGCGAAGATTCCTGTGTGTGCGGAGAGAATTAAAAGTCGAGATTTGAGGCCCTTGCTAAAGCCAGATCCTTCGCCGACTTTACCATGCTGAACAGCGGGGCCCAGGATAATATTGATCAAGCGTTCTGAGCGCAAACTCAAGGTAAGGCTCTGCTGAACTGGAAGCAGTGGCTTAAATTGTCATTCCCGCGGAAGCGGGAATCCAGATAATTCCTTTTTTGCGCCAGAATGGATGCCCGCCTTCGCGGGCATGACAATCTTTTGTCCAAATTAAGACACTACCGAACTGGATCCTCTTTTGCGGTTCTCCCCTAATTTTCGTACAATTCTCTCGTCCACATTCCCATTCCAATAATATTATTTACCTCAAGGAGGTTGAACTATGCGTACTACTCTCCTCGTATTGCTATTTCTTGCAGCCACTGTGGGACAAGCCAAAGTTGTTGTAAAACATGTCCGGTATACCTCAGGCGGCGTTACTCTGAAGGGATACATCGCCATCGACAATTCCGTAAAAGGGAAACGGCCGGGGATTCTTGTCGTTCATGAGTGGTGGGGGAACAACGATTACTCCCGTAAGCGGGCCGACATGCTCGCCAGCCTTGGCTATGTTGCATTCGCGGTCGACATGTACGGCGATGGCAAGGTTGTCGATACCCCGGCCGAAGCAGGAAAACTTTCAGGCGAAACGATGAAAAATGCCGACGCGATGAAAGCCCGGTTCGATGCCGCTCTCGAGCTCCTGAAGAAGAACAAGTCGGTTGATCCAGCTCGGATCGGCGCGGTTGGATATTGCTTCGGAGGGGGTGTCGTGCTCAACATGGCATGCTCCGGTGAAGATCTGAGAGGCGTCGTTAGTTTTCACGCAGGCCTCGGTTCCGTCACGCCGCCTAAAACAGGATCAGTGAAAGCCGGCATCCTCGTCTGCAATGGCGCTGCGGATAAATTCAATCCGGACGAAGTTGTGAAGAATTTCAGAACCGGTCTGGATTCGGCGAAAGCAGTCTACACGTTTATCAATTATCCCGGTGCGCTGCACAGTTTCACGAACCCGGCATCTACCGACATAGGCAAGAAGTTCAACATCCCCCTCGCATACAACGAAAAGGCAGACAAGCAGTCCTGGGCAGATATGGAAGATTTCTTTAAGAAGGTCTTTGCGCAGTAGCGGAATTCTCGATGCAGGCGGCTAGTCAAGAAGCCGCCTGCATCGATCAAATGATTATTCGGAGGATGTTGCTAAGGTATCCTCTTTATCTCACCGTGTAGGTAAATGTCAACATGAGGTACCTTCCGAGAACGTTGTTTTGAGTATCTTCAACATAAGTTCCCGTCACCGTCCGGTTTACGCTCTTGTTTTGATTCAGCAAATCAACCACGGAAAACGTCATTTCTCCCTGCTGCTTCGAAAACAGCTTCTTCCCCAGGCTCATGTTCCACAATAATGTGTTCTTGTCGTACCCTCCGCTCAATCCGCTGTAAAGAGCGTTGTCCATTTCGTTTCTGAAGACGATTCCCTCCCAGGCAATGAAATTCATCTTGGCCGTTGCGGTGTGTGAGTAATAGTGGCTGTTCAGGTCCGGTTCGAAACTGTTCCTTGAAATGTTATAGTTGCCCATGTACGAGAGGGTGAAATCCACATTCTCGCTTATGTTGCTGCTGAGGACTGCTCCGGCGCTCGGTCCGTACGTCGTTGCAGTATTTAAGTCCTGATTGATGAGTCCCGGCGTACGCGCGAAGGTCAATCCCGAAGTCAGGTTTAAGTTACTCTTCAGAAGTCCTACAACGAGGCTGTAAGTGAAAAAGGAGTTGGCGCTCCATTGATCACTGAGGTTGACAGGATAAGAGAGCTGCGTCCCTCGATTCATCAGAATGCCCGCTGCCAAAACGGAATCACGCTGCGCCGTCGAGGTAGCGTTGCCGATATAGTTAGTAGTGTGCATTACCGAAAGTAATAGGAACGTGCTTCTTGCATTGTCCACGTTGGTGACTGAGTAGCGGGTCGTGAAAGTCTGGCTGTACGATTGGCTTAAGTTCGGGTTTCCTGTCGCAAGCTGAAGAGGATTGGTATTGTCAACGACGTTTTGCAGCTGGCTGAGACTGGGTGCCTGCGTCGACGTCCGGTAAAACATCCGGAGGTTAGTATGGTCGGCAATATTGTACATTAGCATCGCGTTCGGTAAAAGGTCATAATACGTTCGCGTGATGGTGTTCGAGCGGGGAAATTGCTGCTGGCCGCGCAGAGATGCAGCCTGATATGAAACACCTGCCATTGCGTTCAACCCGGTAACCCGGAGTCGGTATGCGATTCCCCCATTCTGCGTCGTATATTCATTCTTGTAAGTATTGGAAAGAGCTGTATCGGGGAAAGTGTATTCGTTTGTGATGGGGTTAAAGTTATATTTTTTATTGTCTGAATTGTTCCTCGAGTACGATGGATTGTAGGTCAGCTGCAAGAGGCTGATCGACCCGAGCGGCTCCGTGTACGCCAGCCGTGACGACAATGAATATCCATCCGTCTTGACCGGTGTCTGTTGATTAAGTGTATCGGAATTGTTCAACGAGCCCTGATATTCACTCGCCGCCTGCTGTAAGGTTGTGCCGCGCTTCTGATTGTACATTGTGCCGAGGTCGATTGAAATTGTTCTTCCAGGTAGATCAAATTTGTGCCGTAGGACAATATGATTCGAAAGATTATCTCCGTTCGTCGCGGCGTTGTTATTGTTAGCGGTTTGGTTGATCACCTGCTGTGTGGACAGACTATTAACGCCGGCCACCATGCTCGACGAATTGTTATTTTGAAAATATAGTTTTGGCAACTCTATTACCGAGTTCAATGTATCGGGCAAAAACTCTATCCGCAGATCTACCCGATGATTGCCGTTCTTGCTCTTCGCCTCGCTGTTCTCATCATAAAAAGTACTGGAATCCGGCGTCGGGAAATATTGCATCCGCAACTTCTGAATATTGTCTGTATTCGTGAGATTAAAGAAATAGCTTTGACTAACCGAAACCTGACTCCCCCAGGAATCGGTATAGTTCATCCCGATTGAATTTGTTGTCGCGACCCCATCCTGCTGCCCAACGAGAAAGTTGCTGATATTCCCTCCGCCTCCGCCAGGACCTCCTCCTCCGCCTCCGGCGAAACCGCCGCCACCCCTTCCCTGATATCCCCCCCCGCGAGGGCCTCCGCCAAACCCTCCACGCTGATTCGTGTTTCCTACGACTCCCAGCAAATCCTGGGTGGAAAAGTTTTGCTGGTTGAGATTATTGGAAAGCCCGATTACCGAGACCCTCGTTCCTTCATGGAAATAGTTGCCGCTTCCCCCTGCGAGATATCTCTCATCGTCCCCATACCCGCCGTACACTTTTCCAAATTGCTGATTCCGCTTATTCGCTCGGGTAATAATATTCAGGGTTTTAACGGATTGTCCGTCGTCGAATCCAGTGAACTCCGCCTGATCGCTCATTTTGTCGAAAATCTGAATTTTTGCTATCGCGTCTGCCGGCAGATTGCGCAAAGCGAGTGTTGGATCACTTCCGAAGAAAGGTTTTCCGTCAACAAGAACTTGCTGGACAGTTTCTCCCTGCGCGGTAACCGTTCCATTCGTGACAATGACCCCCGGAAGTTTACCGACAAGGTCTTCCGCGAGCGCATCAGGATTTGTCTTGAAGGCGCCGGCGTTGAATTCCGTCGTGTCTGCTCTCTGAACGGCGGGGGGAGGAGACCCTTCAATGTCCACCTCTCCTAATGGAATTGGTATTTGCACCATCAGCAGGTCAGGCAATTCCATCGATTGATTATCGATGTGAATCGTTTTCGTAAACATGGTGCAGCCGACATACGTTGCTTCGAGCAGGTAGGTGTGCAACCCTATCCCCGAAAACGAGTAGTTCCCATTGTCGTTTGTTGAGGTGATGAATGTTTCTGATGGGTCGTCATGATTGACAAGCTTAACATGGGCGCCCGAAAGAGGTGCCTTCGACTTCGCTTCGATGACCTTACCGCGAAGGTTCGCCGTTTGAGCTAACGCTCGCGGCGAGAATAGAAAAAGAATAACAAGGAAGGGGAAAAAAGGAAGCTTTGTCATCAAGAGAAGCAACTCGCATTGGTGAGATATTTCGACCCTCAAATTACAGAAATGGTTTAACTTCATCATCAGAAATAGACCCGGTTCTCACCACCATGCTGTTCAAAAAGAATTTCTCAGACTTTGCCCCATCGCTAAATTCTCCGGGCATCCTTGATTCAAAGACAAAAAGTTCCTATCCTGTCAACAGCGAATTAGTCGCCTGCGAACCGGATGAACATTGCCCGATCATTTTCCCACCCGTTTAAGGATGCCTCTTGGTTCTTCAAGGTCTTCATAGGCGGGCTGTTCCTTTTGCTCAGCGTGGCCGTAGTGGGTTGTCCATTTATTCTCGGGTATCAAGCGCGCCATGTTGCCGCCGTCGGCAGACACGAAGACACAGCCCTTCCGGAATGGAAGGACATGGCTGAACTTTTTAAACATGGCACTATAATTTTTTTTGCGCTTGCCATCTACCTTTTCGCGATTGTGTCCCTCGCCGCCGGCGTGTTCGGACTTCATCCCCGATGGCTCGTCCTGGTCCTATCACTCATGATGGTCCTTTTCATAAAGCCGCTCGTGCTTATCCAGTTTGCCCGCAGAAGAACCTTTCTTTCCTGTTTTCGGATCCATGACATGATTTCTTCGTTCCTACGGCATCCTATCAGTTTCAGTTCCGGCCTCGTGGTGTCGTTCTTGGTTACGATGGCGACCTTTCTTCTCGGCTGGATGTCACTGATCCTTGGCTGGCCGTTCGTAGCGTTCTGGGGAATTATCGTGGAATCGCATATTGCCGGACAACTCGCAGATCTCTAATAACATTGATTCCCAATGCCACGTACAGATAAGAACCTGAGTTATTTCTTGAGGAATTTCTGGGATGCAACTCGGTATTATTCACGCGGCCTCATGGCTCGGTTTGTCGAAGACGACGTTCTATTCCTCGCCTCGGGAATTGCTTTCAACGTCCTCCTTTGCATCATTCCCCTCCTCCTCCTCGTCTCATCCCTTCTTGGAATTTTTCTGAAGTCTTCCGACATCGCGATGGCGAACATCGACAAATTCTTGACGAAGGCTCTTCCAAATCAGGCACAGGCAGTCGCAATCAAGGATCTTACATTCCGCATCATTAACGATTTTGTGGAGTTCCGTCGATCGCTCGGCGTCTTTGGGGCTCTCGTCCTCATCTACACATCGTCTTCACTCTTCAGCGCGGTTCGCTCTGCACTGCATCGGGTGTACCGTGTGACGACCACCACCGGCATTTTCGTCAGCCAACTTAAAGATCTGATCCTCGTCTTCGCACTCGGATGGCTTTTTATTTCCATCAACACGCTGAACGGGCTTTACACGGTGATTTCTCGATACAGCGCCGAAATGCTCGGACCTAATTTTCTGTTTCTCCAAACGGCGCTTCCAGATTTCCTTGCGCGGCTTACATCGTTCTTTCTCACCGTCCTCATGGCATTCCTTGCGTTCCGTTTCATTCCATTTTACGGCACCACCACGAGGTCGTCAATTGTCGCAGCCGTATCAACGACAATTCTCTGGAAAGCAGCCGGAGTTGTTTTTGCATGGTACTTAGCGACCTTCCAGCCTTTCAGAAAGGTCTACGGCGCCTATGCGTTTATCCTTGTGGCGATGGTATGGGTGTACTGCTCGAGTATTGTGTTTATTCTTGGAGCGGCAGTCGGAGGGTTGTATAAGGAAAGAATAGAAATTAGCGACACGTAAACGTAGAGCCCGGATTTTGCCGATGATATCCGCAATGCTACTTCGAAAGAAAATCCTTCACGACTGAGATAAACTCTTCTTTCTTCTCGATAAAGTAGAAGTGCCCCGTATTTTCGAAACTATGTTCCTTCGATTTTGGGATCGAACCCACTAGCGACTCCATCACGAAAGGCGAGATGTAGTCCTGATCTCCGACGAGGATCAAAGACTTTATCTTAATCGTCTTTAAATCATTGCGCGTGTCGAAATCCTTGAGGTTTCCGCTGATGTCGAAATAGCCGTGCCTCCCCCACATTTCAAAGTAGACCGGCCATGATCTCTCCGGCATTGCGAAGTTATCCGGGATGGTCGCCGGGTTCATAAAGTAGCTGTGGCTGCTCATCATTCCCTGGAGGACTACATTCTCGTAACCAGGAGTGTATTGTTCGTTGTTGATAAGGCTGTCTTTCTCGTACGCCTTCACAATAGCCGCCACCTGCCGCGGCAGAAAATCTCTGAAGCTGTTCAGGTAAGCGCTTAAGTCCGATACCTGAGCCGTCGTACTCATGAGAACGAGTTTGTTGACATGAGACGGATATTTTATCGCGTATCTTTGTGCCAGCATGCCGCCTGTTTCATGCCCGATGATGTTCAGCGCAGAGATATTAAGAGCGGTCCGTACCGATTCGACGTCTGCAACCATGTTCTCAAGAGTATACATCGCCGGATTTCGAAACTGTGCAGAGCGTCCGCATCCGCGGGGATCGAGATAAATCATCTGGTTCGTCGAATCGAGGTCCGAAAGGTAAGGAAGGAGGTACTCGAACGAATACCCGGGGCCGCCGGGAAGGACGAGTGTGGGAGAACCGTTTCCTTCAATGCGCACGTAAAGACTAACCCCTCCCTTGCCCGTGACGTATCCCGTGATGACTTTATTCTTTAAAGGCATCATCTCTGCGTTTACCGCTCCTACCTTGTCGCCGCGCGAACAGCCAACGAACGAAAGGAGAAGCGCCGCTGCTATGGGCATCGAAAGTATCGTACGCATACATGGTCTCCTGCAGGAGCGAGTAAAATTCTGGTTTCAGCAAACACGGGGTGGCTACAGCACGCGAACAAACAACGGTGAATGTAAATAGTTTTTGGTCGAATGTAAAGAATTATTTTCCCATCCACTCGGAGCGAAGCCTCTCAAATTCCTTTGCCGGGAACTGGATCTTGCCATACAGTCCGGCTTCTGCTCTTTGACGTAAGGCCTCATACACCGTCACCGCACACGCCACCGAGACATTGAGGCTCTGGATCATCCCCATCATCGGGATCTTGATAGTCGCATCGGCGAGGGCAGCTGCCTCGTCCGACACACCAATGTGCTCATTGCCGAACACAAAGGCGCATTTCGAAGTCAGGTTGAGAGAATACAGCGACCGGGCATTCTCGTCAAGACGCGTCGCGTAGATGTTGAACCCCTCGCTCCGAAGGCGGTCATAACACGATCGTATCGAATCGAACTTGCGCCGCTCCACCCATTTATTGGCACTCGACGAGCTCTTCTTCCCCACCTTCGGGAATTTCTCCCGAGTGTATACTAACTGGACTTCTTGGATCCCCACGGCGTCTGCCGACCGAAGCATGGCGCTTACATTGTGCGAATCATGGATGTTCTCTATCACAATCGTCATGCCCGGCTGTCGGTGCGATAGTACGGTGAGAATCTTGTTTCTCCTTTGTTCGGATTTCATTCGACCTCGGACCTCGATTCCTTCAGACGGACTGAACTCACCTCGAGAAGAATAATTGCCCCGATCACCAGGATCGCGCCGGCTATCTGCATTGGCTCCATCGTCCCGCCTAAAAAAACATACGCTGTTGTAATGGCAACTACTGGCTCCAGCGTACTCGTGATAATCGCGCGTGTCGGAGAGAGTATCCGCAGGCCCAGGAAGTAGAGTGAATAAGGAACAAGAATCGAGGTCGTCGACACAAGGGCAAAGATCCCCCAGTCGGATCCAGAGTATCCGGCGTCGATAATCGCCAGCGGTGATTGCACGAAGAGCCAAAAGAGGCTCGCTGCGCCTAGCGAGAAGATAAGCGAAGACCAGACGGAATACCTCTTCATGAGAGGCTTTCCGGCTATGTTGAAGATTGAGTAAGACACGGCAGCGATTAATGCGAATAGTATTCCGGTATGATTCGCCACGAGTAAGCCGCTCAGACCCCCGACTGCGAGGAATATTCCGACAGTCGAACAGAGCAGCGAGATTGCTTTAAACTTCGTCATCCTTTCGTGTTGGACAACAACAGCATAGAGCGCGACCATCATCGGAGCGGAATATTGAACAAGGATTGCGGTGGCCACGTTCGATTCTTTAATGGCGTAATAATAGAAATAGTTCGAGCCCGCAACTCCGCAGACGCCCACCAGAATAAACAGCGGAACATCTCGTATGCTGAATTTCAACACGGAAGGATTCTTGAAGAGAAAGAAAACCACAAGAAGCAGAAACGCGATCGAGACTCGAGTCTGGATAATAATCAATGGATCGAACTGGGCATTGAAGAGGTGCTTGACGATCGTTGCCGAAGCTCCCCAGAGTGTGGCGGCAAATGCAATGAAAAGGTAGCCCTTCGCCTCGCTCATTGGGGAGGCCGCTCTCCGGCCTCGTCCGCTTTCACGCGGTAATATTCGGCCAGGTCTTCATCCCCCAGAAGATGATAAAAATACGAAAGACGGCTGCAGAGACTCTTCTTGCTCGGAACGATCTCTACTCCACGCTTGACGAAATCAATGAGGGTTTCAAGCGGAGGAATATTCAAATCGGGGTCGTAACAATCGCATGCATCGAGGTACGGGTCCGGAACGGCAGGATTAAGAGAAGAGGCTTTCTGATAATAGAGAAGACTGTGTTCAAAATTGTCTTTTGATGCGAAGACTGCCTCGAACACGTTCGCCATCCACATGTACACATCATATGCGTTGTGCGGAAATTCCCGCGCGAGCTTTTCGCCGAAGAGCACAATTTCTTCTACGCGAAGCGAATCGTTCCAAAAAAGGATGCGATACAGCTCAATATCGTCGATCTTCTGATTGATCGCCGACTCGAAAGCATCAAAGATTTCGTTGAAGTTTGTTCCTGAGGCAAACCGCTGGCGTATATCTTCACGCGAAAATTCCGGCATGATCTCCTCAAATTGAATGTTAAAATACGGAGGTCAATGCTGAAAATCAACAAGCGGTGAACGGAGATTGTGTCCTACTTTGCGCACGAGCTACGTTAGACATGCTTTGAAATGTCATCCTGGGCCCCGCTCTTCAGCGGGGCGAAGGATCCGTACATGATACTAAGGTGGATTCTCCCAAAGAGATGGCGTCGGAATACACTTCGTCCCGTTTCCGAGGGACTCGTTCAGCATGACAATGCTGAGGGTTTTATTCTATCAGCTCAATGTAACACACGATCGGAACATAAAGGCGCCGTGTGCTCTCTTGACACTGCACATGGCGCCTTCTTTGAACCTGAGTTGAGAGTGCTTACTTCATCAGGACGAGCTTCCGCGTTACTGAAAAG
>CAYYHS010000046.1:0-11433 GCA_964471785.1 uncultured Chitinophagaceae bacterium | reverse complement strand
AGGCGATCAAGAAAGCGGTCAAGTACCTTATTGACAGCGGCCACACGCGTATCGTGCATTTCGCGGGTCCGCCCCTTTCATCTCACACGCAGGAGCGGATAGAAGGATTCCGCGATGCGTTCAGCGAGAGCACCCTGGTCTTTAACAGAGAGATGATTGTTTCCGTGGGTTCACACTACGATGAAAGCTTCGGCAAGACGATAGAGTATTTTAAGAACAAGAAACCGGACGAGTATCCGACCGCAATCGTTTGTTTTAATGACCATCAGGCCCTCGCGGTGATGACAGCTCTCAAGCAGCTGAAAATTCGCGTTCCGGAGGATATTTCGATTGTCGGAAACGACGATATCTACTACGCCCAGATATATCCTACGCCGCTCACGACCATCCGCGCACCGCAGCACGAAATCGGAAAACGGGCGGCCGAAATTCTGATCAGGAATATTGAGTCACAGACTCTCCTCCCGAACGAGCATGTCGTGCTCGAGACGGAATTCGTCGTCCGAGAATCGACGAGAGTGTTGAACAAGTAGCGCATCCTCGGCACCCGTTTCTACAACAGATCCATCACCGGGCGTCGTCGTTGAAAAGAATTACGTCGCTAATTACCCCTGCAATCGATTCAAGAAGTTTCCCTCTCCTTGTCTCTGTCTTTTCTTATCTCTTTTCTCTTACCTCTTATTTTATTACATAAGGATTTCCAGCAACACTCGTCCTCACCGAGACAACGCCGGTCGTTGGCGATGTAGTTCCGGGCTGAATGCCCCCCACCGCAATCTCAAACTCGCCAGGGTCAACCTCCCGCATAGCATTAGCATTGATCACAGCGAATTGTTTCGGCAGAAGGCTGAACCGGACTGTTTTTTTCTCACCCACGGCGAGATGGACGCGCTTGAATCCTTGAAGCGCATGAAGAGGGACCGGCGTCGAAGCAGACAGGTTTCTTATATAGAGCTCGACAACTTCATCTCCGGGTACCGCTCCAATGTTTTGGACATCGACGGTAACGATGGCAGAATCGCCGGTTTGAATGGTGGATGGAACAATGAGATTCTGATAACTAAACTTTGAGTAGCTCAAGCCGTAGCCGAACGGGAAGAGAGGCATTCCTTCAAAATAGCGGTACGTTCGCCCCTTCATGTTGTAGTCGGTGAAAGGGGGCAGCTGATCGACGGATTTGTAGAACGTGACGGGGAGTCTTCCGGCAGGATTGTAGTCTCCGAACAGGACGTCGGCCAAAGCGGTGCCTCCCTCTTCTCCGGGATACCAGAGCTGTACGACGGCTGCCAGGTTTTCGTTTTCCCAGTTGACTGCGAGCGCACTGCCGCTTGTCAACACGAGGACGACCGGCGTTCCGGTCGCATGTAGCTCCTTCAATAGATTCTCTTGAACCGCAGGAAGGTTAAGACTTGTCCGGTCGCCCCCTTTAAACCCGTCATACTCAACCCGCATTTCTTCTCCCTCGAGCTGGGGCGTAATTCCGCCCACAAAAATGACAAGGTCGGATTCCCTGGCAAGGTCGACGGCTCTCTTGCCATGATCGCTGTTCAACAGTTTCCATTCCACCGACAGCTGGGGCCACTGAGAATTCCGGCAAAACTCAAACCGAAATGGGTACCCTTTCCCCTTCTCCAGATGCACGCGATTCTCATTCGATGCGAAATCACGATTAGTCCAATTCTGAATCACGGTATCGTCTCCGATTGACAATCGGACTCCTCCGTCCCCTTTTACCATAAACTCGAATTCCCCGGTGACGGGCGGAGTGATCGTGCCGCTCCAGCGAATCGAAGAAACTTCCGATGAGCCGCCGAAGGAAGGTGTTCGTGAACTGTGAAACCAATTCGTGCTTGTCAATTTATCGATTCGTGAGAAGAAAGGCTCGCCCGTTAGTTCTCTATTCTTGAAGAAGTCCGCTTTCAGGCCGGGCTCCCCGTCTGCACTCGCGATGTCCGATGAAACGTTATTGATGACCCCTCCCGCATCAACAACGTCGCATCCGACCTCATACAACACGTGAGAAGTGTCGGCAATTCTGTTTACTATTCCTTGGAGGGGTGTCACATGTTTTGACGGAGTGCCGTTATAGTTCCCCAGAAGAGTGAGGTACGAATCGGCATTAGGTCCGATCACTGCAATCCGCTTCACATTGTGTTTGATGGGGAGAATGCCGTCCGAATTCTTCAAGAGCACGATCGATTCATGCGCGGCCCGAAGCGCAAGTATCCGATGCTCCGGAGTATCGTTCTCTCCGATGGGGATTCTCGCATAGCTCACGACCTCGGGTGAATCGAACATGCCGAGCCGGAAGCGGGCTGTGAAAAGGCGCCGTAGTGAAACAGTAATCTCGGGCTCGGTAATCAATCCCTGCTTCACGGCATCGAGCAGGGAAGAGGTGTAGACGTCTCCGCACTCGAGATCCGTTCCCGATTTTACCGCCAAGGCGGCAGCCTCGGGAGCTGTCTTGACGACCTTGTGAGAATTGTAGATGTCATTGATCGCTCCGCAATCCGATACGACGTAACCCTTGAATCCCCACTTCTCCCGGAGGATCCTCTTCAGAAGCTCGGGCGATCCGCAACAAGCGTCTCCCATGAATCGGTTGTACGCGCACATCACCGAAAACGCACCTCCTTCGGTAACGCATGCTTCGAAGGCAGGCAAGTACGTGTCATAGAGATCGTGATTGTCGATGATGGCGTTGAACATGTGTCTGTCCGGTTCTGGCCCGCTGTGGACCGCATAGTGTTTCGGCGTGGAGATGACCTTGAAATACCGCGGATCATCTCCCTGCAATCCTCGTACAAAAGCAACCCCCATGCGTGCTGTCAGGTAAGGATCCTCCCCGTACGTTTCCTGGCCCCGCCCCCATCGCGGATCACGGAAGATGTTGATGTTCGGACTCCAAAACGTCAACCCTTTGAAAATATCCCTTTCGCCGTTTCTCAGGAATTCGTTGTTCTTGGCCCGCGCCTCTGTGGAGATGACATCGGCGACGCTGTGCATCATGTCGGTATCCCAGCTCGCTGAAAGTCCGATGGCCTGCGGGAAAACGGTCGCGATCCCGGCCCTGGCAACCCCGTGCAAGCATTCGTTCCACCAGTCGTACGCGGGTATCTCCAGGCGTGGAATTGCTGCGGCGCTGTTGACCATCTGAGATACTTTCTCTTCCAGCGTCATCCTGGAAACCAGATCATCGACGCGTTTCTCGACTGGCTGAGTATAGTCTAAATAGACGGGCTTGTCATCAGCCGTCTGGGCGAAAAGGAGAGATGAGGTGAAGGCTAAGAGTAAGACTAAGGTTGAGATTGAGAGTAATTTGGATCCGAATGAATCGAACAGGCAGGGGCGTTGCATAGAACCTCCGGGGATTGTCCATAGGAAATGTCGGAGGTAAAATAGCAAATTTGAGGACTTAATCGCCACAATTATTATCTGGAAGAGGTGCGACAAAAAGAATTTTCTTCTGACGGAGTCTTTGCCGCACTCCGTTCCCAATCGGAGATTGGGATCGAGAAGCGGCTCCTGGCCGTCGTTCGACCCCACACTCTTCCTCCACCAGACAGGCTGCTTTTCTCGATCCTAAACTCTGTTTGGGATCGAAGAGCGATGTCGTGATCTCGCTGACTCAATACGCACGGCCCCCTTTCTTCTTAATTCGATTTTTTGTATCGTGTCGTACCTCAATTATCGTTTCCGCATCTCACATTCGTAGGCGGTCGCGACGGCTCGTTCTTCTGAAGCATCAATCATTCGGAGTCCAATATGGCGCAAAGATTGCTCCTCGGGTATGATGTCGGCAGCTCATCGATCAAAGCTTCTTTTATCGACGCCGATACCGGCGAACTTGTTGCCTCGGGAAATTCACCCGAGACAGAAATGAAAATAGATTCACCTCGTCCGGGCTGGGCAGAACAACATCCGGAGACATGGTGGCAGCATATTGTCCTTGCCACCAAGAAGATTCTCCCAAAAGTAAACGCGGGATCAGCCGAGATTGCGGGAATAGGAATCTCGTATCAGATGCACGGTCTCGTCATGGTAGGCAAAAATCGCGAGGTGCTGTACCCGTCCATCATTTGGTGCGACAGCCGTGCGGTTGAAACCGGCAACAAAGCATTCGCCGAGCTCGGCAAAGAGCGCTGCCTCCATGATTATTTGAATTCTCCCGGCAACTTTACGGCGTCGAAACTGAAATGGGTAAAGGAAAACAAGCCGGAGGTTTATTCGAAGATAGACAAGATCATGCTGCCGGGCGACTATATTGCTCTTAAGCTGACGGGTGAAATCTGCACGACGATTTCCGGACTGAGCGAAGGGATCCTATGGAATTTTGACAAGAGAGCCGTGGCCGACGAACTCCTTCAGTATTATGGCATCGACCGGAAAATGATTGCCGATGTCGTTCCGACGTTCGGCGTGCAGGGGAAATTAAATTCAACCGCGGCGGCAGAACTCGGTCTGAAAGCCGGAATCCCCGTTACTTATAGGGCAGGAGATCAGCCGAACAACGCTCTCTCACTCCACGTGCTGAAACCGGGAGAGATCGCAGCAACGGCGGGAACGTCCGGAGTAGTCTACGGAGTTGCGGGAAAGAATGTCTACGATCCGCAGAGCCGCGTCAATACCTTCGCACACGTGAACTATACAAAGGAGCAACCTATCACGGGTGTCCTCCTTTGCATCAACGGGACCGGTATTCAGTACAGCTGGATCAAGCAAAATGTGTTGGACAACCGGTATTCGTATGATGAGATGAATAACTTTGCGGCCGGCATCCCGATCGGTTCGGAAGGGGTGTCGTGTTTCCCCTACGGGAACGGGGCCGAAAGAATCCTGAACAACAAGGATGTTCTGGCTCAGTTCTCAGGCATCAATTTCAATATTCACAACAAAGCTCACCTCATCAGGGCCGCACAGGAAGGAATTGTGTTCACGTTCCGGTACGGGCTGGACATCATGAGAAGTATCGGAATGGAATTCGGAGTGATCAAAGCAGGCTCTTCAAACTTGTTTCAGAGCAAGGTATTCAAGGATGCATTTGTCAACACATGCAATGTCGACCTTGAGATATACAATACAGACGGTTCTCAGGGTGCAGCCCGCGGAGCCGGGATCGGCGCCGGTTGCTATCCCTCCGCGGATGATGCATTCAAGGGGCTAAAAGTCATCGAAAAACTGGATCCAAAAGGCGATTTGGTAGGAAAATATGAATCTGTCTATGCCGCATGGAATAAGCGTCTTTCGGGCCTCCTCGAAAGGTAACTCCTGATTATTTCGCTTGACATGAAGAAGAATTATTCATAACATTGAATCGGTTCAATTCTATTTGAACTGATAAAGTATCGAAGGGCCCTTTCACGAAGAATCGATCTTTACCCTAGGACGCCTTCATCAACGCACCGCTACCCACCGTCATAAATCGAAAAGAGAATTCAAAATGAGCATGCTTGGCAAATATTTCCCGAAAATCAAACAACCGATTCCTTACGAGGGGAAAGAATCCAAGAATCCCTTCGCCTTCAAATACTACAATAAAGAACAGCGTGTCGGCTCCAAAACAATGGCAGAACATCTTCGCTTCTCCGTCGCCTATTGGCATTCACTCATGGGGAACGGGAGCGACATGTTTGGAGGCCCTAGCTTCGAAAGAGCATGGCGCAGTTCGAGCGACCCAATGGATCGAGCGAAAGAGACGCTGGAAGCCGCCTTCGAGTTCTTTCAAAAACTCGGAGTCGATTATTATTGTTTCCATGACAGGGACATTGCGCCCGAAGGAGAAAAATTTTCTGAATCGATTGAGAATTTGCAGACAATCGTCGGGTTGGCCAAGGGATTGCAGAAAGAAACCGGAGTAAAGCTCCTGTGGGGAACCGCCAACCTGTTCGGCAGTCCGATCTATTCTCAGGGAGCCGGGACGAGTCCGAACGCTCACGTCATGGCTCACGCCGCCGCTCAAGTGAAGAACGCCATCGATGCAACGAAAGAACTTGCGGGTGAGAACTATGTCTTTTGGGGAGGACGCGAGGGATACGAGACATTGTTGAATACCGATTTGAAACGCGAACAGGAACAGATGGCGCGATTTCTTCATATGGCCGTCGACTACAAACGGAAGATCGGTTTCAAAGGGCAGTTCCTCATCGAGCCGAAACCGGCCGAACCGACAAAACATCAATACGACACCGACGCCGCCACGACGTTGTACTTCCTGAAGGAATACGACCTCCTCGACCATTTCAAGCTTAATATCGAAGCAAACCATGCAACGCTTGCCGGCCACACGTTTGAACATGAATTGGCTGTCGCCTCGGCGGCCGGCAAACTTGGAAGCGTCGACGCCAATCGTGGTGACTACTTGCTTGGCTGGGATACCGATCAATTTCCGACCGACATCTACTCGACGACCCTTGCGATGATGGTCATCCTCAACCAAGGCGGGTTGGGCAAGGGGGGACTTAATTTCGACGCCAAGGTGCGACGAAGTTCCAACGATCCGCTTGACCTGTTCCACGCCCATATCGGCGGTATGGACACGTTCGCACGCGGGCTCATGATCGCTCATAAGATTATCGAGGACAAGGTCTTCTCCAAGTTTATAGAAGAGCGTTACGGCAGCTTCGATTCCGGGATTGGCGCCAAGATCATGGCGGACAAAGTGGGGCTCGAAGACCTGGAAAAATGGATCATCAAAGAGGGAAAGCCGGAGCTCGAGAGCGGCAGGCAGGAAATGCTGGAGAATATTCTCAATTCATACATTCTTCGTTGACCCGGCAGTTGCGCGAATACTAATGCAGTCACAATGATCAAATTGATACAACCGGCTGAGCAGCATCGTTTTTCGATTTCCCCGTCGACCTGGGGTTCACAGGACCAGCAGCAGACGCGCGCTCGGGTGTATCACCATCGGGTGATCGCTCCAAGGTGAATAAAAGACAATTCACCCCAAAGGACGACCACCCGATTTTTTTGTCTAGTTCGTCCGGTACGACGTTTAGCGGGATCAAGCGGTATACAAATCATAAGGAGAACCTCTTGTGAAAACCTCAGTTGATACCAGTTCGTCCGCGATGCGGTTGGTTGTACTTCACACTCTACAGAGTGTAAGGGGAAGAGTCTTTTTGACGTTGGGAATGTTGCTATTTGTCGTTGCTTCGTCGCTCATTGCGGCAGGAACGATTAAAGGAAAGGTTCTTGACAAGGACTCGAAAGACGCTTTGCCTGGTGCGAACGTTGTCATCAAAGGGACGAGCATCGGGACGTCGACCGACCTGGACGGAGGATTCTCCATTTCAAATGCGCCTGCCGGCGAACAAACGGTTGTCGTTTCATATATCGGCTATGTTTCGTCGACTGTTACTGTAAATATTCCCGAGGGAGGGACAATTGTGCAGGATTTCCGTCTTGGTGCGACAATCGTGAAGGGAGAGACGGTCGTCATCACGGCTCAAGCCCAGGGTCAGATGCAGGCCATCAACCAGCAGATTCAATCAAACAAAATTGTCAGCATCGTTTCGGAAGCGAAGATCCAAGAACTGCCAGACTTCAACGCGGCGCAGGCAATCGGCCGCCTGCCGGGAGTCTCGACTCTTCAGAGTTCAGGCGAGGCCAACAAAATCGTCGTCAGAGGTTTGGCTCCGCAATACAACGAAGTCGCCGTTGGTGGAATTACACTTGCGTCAACGGGAGGTACTCAAATGGGTGCGACATCTCTCCCCGGGCTTACTTCGGGGTCGATCAACAATGATAGAAGCGTTGACCTATCGATGGTCACTCCGTACATGATCAAGTCGATTGAGGTCTACAAGAGCCTGACTCCGGACATGGAGGCAAACGCTATCGGCGGTTTCGTGAACATGGAATTACGGGAAGCCCCCTCGGGACTTCATGGAGATGCACTTTACCAATCCGGTTATACCCAGAAGAACAACACGTATGGCAACTACAGAGCGGTTGCATCCGGCAGCGACCGTTTTTTCGACGACCTTCTCGGTGTCTATGTGCTTGGGAACATCGAAAGTTATGACCGCAGCGCGGATAATATGAGTGCAAGTTATCTCACCGCAGGATCTGTTGTGAATCCGAATGGGTTTAGAGATGTCATTGTGAACAACGTCACACTGAATCGTCACGAGGAGACCCGGAAGCGATACGGCGGGAATGTGATTCTTGATTACAAGCTTCCTTCAGGCTCGATCAAATCGGTCAACATGGTCAGCCGTTTGAATTCTGATTATCAAGATTACAATACGATTTTGAATTACCGCAGCGATATTAACAACAAGAGCTTAGGTTTTCAATATAAAGCTGGAAACAGCAACACCGATCTTGCTGTCAATTCTTTGGAGTATTCGGACGACTATGGGTTTATGACCGCAGATATTAAAGCGGCCAACACGTATTCTCGGAGTCACCTCCCCCTTTCGCCTGTTTTCGCCTTCCAGCAGAACGGAGCAATGGCAGGTTTTACGACAGGCGATATCAACATCACTCCCGATAATTTGTCTCATTTCGCCAATTACAACGCCCCTGGCGACACAACATTCTTAACCTCAACCAGTCTGTTCGCTTCCGATTATCGAGAGAACGACCAAGTCTATAAGGGCGATTTCAAGGTTCCGTTCAGTCTTGGAGCATCCGTCACCGGTTCCGTAAAATTTGGCGGGCAATATCGGTACAACCTGCACAACAACGACCAAAGCACGCCGTACGTTTCGATAAATAAGGGAAGCGCCGGCAATACCGACATCAATCGCCAGGTCACGGACGCCATTGGAACGCTTTATCCTAATTTGGTCTATGCGAAATCTACCAATCAATTGCTAGGATCCAACTTCAGCTCAAGCAATACAAAACTCCTGAACAGTTTCTTAGACAACAAATTTGGATCCATCTATTGGGCCGCCGATCCGGCTATCCTCAGTAACATAGTCAACTTCATAAGCAAGAATCCCACTCTTGTGGCACCTAGTTCTGTTGGAGGATGGTTCAACGGTCCATATCAGAATCTCCCAAATGATTATAAATACGTCGAGAGATATTACGCGACCTACATCATGTCGGACTTGTCTTTTGGCACAGACTTCAAGGTGGTCGGCGGCGTACGGTATGAAGAGACGAAGGGTCTGTACCAAGCGTACAACATGGAGGATGAACGCAATCCTGTAAGTCAGACGTATAAGACGGTAACGGTGTATCCACAGAATCACTACTGGTTGCCGATGGTGCAGGGTAAATATGACCTGGCTGAGTGGAGCGATATTCGATATTCTTATACGCAGACGCTTGCAAGACCCGATTACACCCAGCTGTCACCCCATTTCAATATTGGGGCCGATTCGCCTCATCAGGTCTACGGAGGAAACCCTAACCTTATACCGGCACAGGCCTATAATCACGATCTGGTGATCACGCTTCATAGCAACACTATCGGGCTCTTATCGGTCGGTGGTTTCTATAAGGAGATAGATCATTTCGTTTATTCGACACAGTACCCGGTTTATAGCAAGAGCGTCTACGACAAATTTGGGATCACCGGACTCGACTCTCTTAATTCATTCCAGGGTTTTCTGACTTCTGTTGATGGAGGTGCAACGTTCAACACTTTCATCAACAGTCCTTACAAGGCGTTCGTGAGAGGAATCGAGACAGATTTTCAAACGAGGTTCTGGTACTTGCCCTTTCCGTTCGACGGGATCGTGTTCGGGGCCAATTACACTTTTGTGAGGTCACAAGCCAGATATCCATACTACGATGCGACCGGTGCCAGAGGCGTAGTAACTAGATACGTCGACAGTTCGCGGGCCGGCCGTTTGGTGTATCAACCCAACGACATTGTGAATGCGTACCTGGGGTATGACTATAAGGGATTTTCTGCCCGTCTCTCCTGCGTCTACCAGGGAAATGCTCCCAGTTATATCGGCGCATATGCTGAAGCGGATGGCTACACCAAAAACTATTTTCGCGTAGACGTGTCGGCTAGGCAGAAGCTGCCGTGGGAAGGAATGGAGATCTATATGGATGCCAACAATCTCAACAACGAATCGAATATCTCGGCTCAGCAGTCGATCGACGGGTTTACGAATCAGCAGTTCTACGGCCTCACGGCCGACCTCGGGTTGAGGATAACCCTGTAAGGGCTGCGACGTCACAAAGTGTCATTCAATCTTTCAATCATGTTCAACATCAGAAGGAGCAAAAGCATGAAATACTTCGTACGGTCACTACTATTCTTAGGGGTAGTTATGATACCCTTCTTGCTGAAGGCACAGACGGACACCATCGTCGTGATAAGCGATCTGACGACAAGCACCCAGGGGAATCTCAACACTGCTATTAACACCGTGATTGCCGCTGATTCAGTTAATCACACCAGTAAGTTCTCGAATACGGTCTTCATGTTGCAGCCGTACGGCTACTACATTCTCACCGGGACGATCACGACACCCGCGCATTCGCATTTTTACCTTGAGGGGCCGTTGCCGGGCAACACGCAAGCGACCGCTCCCGCTCAAATAGTGTGGTCGTCGAGCGGCGGCGTCTCTACAACGTATAATTTCGACTGTTATGGCGACGTTTCGATGAAGAACGTGTGGGTTCTCTGCGCGACCTCGATCGGCTCCCAGGTTGGATCGAGTCTCGTGATAGAAGACGACTCCCTCGCAAACTTGAGCGGCAAGGGCGAAGTGGCGCGCTTCGACAATTGTATTTTTGACTATCAGCCGATCGGAAATGGTGGCGGAGAGATCGAGCCGGCATGCCGGCACTTCCGTTGCAAGATTACCAACACGTATTTCCGGAATTTCAGCGATTCACACTACCGTTATTACGGCCGTCCGGTGTCATGGACTTATCAAAGTACCCAATGGCACACCGATAGTCTCTCATTTGAGAATTGTACCTTTTCAAACTGCGGATATGTCTACATGCAGGAATCGCCGGAATACGCTGACTACATCACATTCAATCATTGCACCTTCGCTAACACAATGATGTATACGTTGGAATCGTCGTACTGGTGGTGGCTCTCGGTAACGAATAGTGTTTTTGTGAACTCGTTCCTGTTTGGAGATCAACCTTCTGCGGACGGGACCAATATGACCCCCAACGGCGGCGCGATCAACGTCGACAGCGTAGCGACATTCGGATTTACGGTACCGTTTGCAGATTCCACAACTGCTCCGAAAGCGCTGCAGCGTCATATTCTTTTTGCCAACAACAGTTACGGATATGAAACCTGGTACACCAATTTTCTAGCTCACAATGTTGTCAACGATACTGCCCAGGAAGTGAACAAGGAACATGTCATGCCGATGATGAGCGGCAAGACATACAGAAACTTCTTTGGGAACGATCCGGCCGGGCACAAACGCTTTCCTTATATGAACGCGTTCAACCTTTACCCGTCAAGTGTCGCCGACGACACAGCGCGCG
>CAYYHS010000045.1:0-11526 GCA_964471785.1 uncultured Chitinophagaceae bacterium | reverse complement strand
CAGCAAGTTTTTGAGCAAGTTCGTTATAACTATCTTCTTTGCAAATATCGTAGACTATCTTGCCGACGATGCGGGATTAATTACGATCCGCTCAAAGAATGTCGGAATGCCCCCCTTGGATCAAATCTCTGATGGTACTAAAAAGACTCTTAAGTACGGCGACCTATTGCTGCCGCCGATTGCCGTCATCGGTTACGGCCTCTTCCGGTGGAGGAATCGGATTGCCCGGAAGAGGGCGATGGAAGCATCACTTTAATTCTTCAATGAGTTTATGAAAAAGAACACGTACCTGCTGATCGGCATTTTTGCCGTCCTCGTCCTTGCCGCTATTATTCTGATGAACCGTCCAGGCGAAAGAAATATTTCCGCCGACAACTCGCAGTTCCTGTTTGCCATCGACTCGGTGTCTGTCGACAAGGTTGTGCTGCAGTCGCCTCTGAGCACAGTGACGCTCGTGAAAAAAGGATCCGAATGGTTCCTTAGCGAACCGGTTGAGTATCGAGCAGATCAATCAAGTGTGACGCTTCTGATCCACCAATCGAAAAACCTTGACGCAAAGGAGATCGTGTCGAATAACCCGGACAAACGTTCTATTTTCCAGGTGGATTCAACCGGCACACTTGTCAGAATATTTCAGAATGGCCAGGAGCATGCTGCATTCGTCGTTGGAAAAACGGGGCAAAGTTATGCCGAGACTTATGTCCGCAAAGCAGAATCGAATGAGGTGAATGTAGTGAAGGGGGCTCTCAGCCGGTTGTTCAATAAACCGGTTAAGGATTGGCGCGACAAGACTGTACTGACGATGCCAAGGGAGACGATCAGAAAAATTTCGTACCAGTACTCCGGGGAGGGGTTTACCCTGATTTTCAAAGATAGCCTCTGGATGCTCGGCAACGACAAAGCCAAAGCTGGTGAAGTAACATCACTCCTGGGGGTTCTGTCGAACGTTCAGGCGGACGATTTCATTGATTCACCGCTCACTCCAGCACCAAAAATCACCGCAACGGTTTCTGTGGGAGATAGTCAAATTCGATTAGCTGAGATTAAAGACAAAGATAGATACTACGTCCAAACCTCAAACTCCCCCCAGTGGTTCGAATTGCAGGCCTGGCGTGTAAAACAAATGTTGAAACATAAAAAAGATCTACTGTAGCTAGGAATCGGCTTGCGGTCCTTTCGATAATCTGATTGGGTCACCCGCAAACTGCCTAACGAGATAGCCTCAAGAGAGAAGCCTTATCGGGCGCTCTATTCGTAATTATCGGATGGAGCGCTTTTTTATTAGAACTAATAACTAGTAGCTTGCCTATTGCGAATTTTAAGAAATGACGCGGAATTGATTCAGTTTTTGGCTTATTGTGACGACTATTTATGGAATGAAGCTTGCGTACACAAAGAATATCGGATTTTTCGATACAGAGGAGGGTGGAAACGTAACTTTTCCTGTGCGTAAGATCTGAGCATGTTACCATCCGACATTGATCTGCCTGACTTCAGGCAACGCCCGCGTACCTCTTCTGACTCACCGCAATGTTTTCTGAAGCTCTTCACGAAGGAGGGATTATAATGAAGACGCTCTCCAAAAACTCTTCAATGATGTTCGCTCACCTTTCTCGCAAAATTTTCCCGATCCTGCTCATCTCTGCACTTGTCGCGATGTTCTTTCTCAGCTCGGCCTGCAAAAAGAAAGAGTCGGGAGAATCCAAGCCCCAGATTACGCTCCTGAATTTGGGCACCGCTTATACTAGTGAGATGCGGATCAGCAGGGAGTATCTACTTTTTGCACAAAATGCTGAAAAGCATCACTATAGTTCGGTCGCCGTCCTGTTTAAGGCGGCCTCACGTTCAGAAGAGATTCACGCAGAAATGGCCGCCGCACTGATGCGGAGCAAGGGGATGGAAGTAAAGCCATATGTTCCCGATTCAATTGCAGTGGGGAGCGTTGTCCAATCGCTGCATTTGGCATCGAGCGACGAAGGGATTGAAACGGAGTCAATGTACCCTAATCTCATCCACACCGCCGAACTTGAAAAATTTACTGAAGCTGTTGAATCATTTCGAAAAGCTGAATTCGCCGATCAGCGGCATGCGGAACTTTTCAAAAGTGTTTTGAATAAAGGTGCTTCAGCTCAGGCAGGCCAGTGCTTTGTTTGCCCTTGTTGTGGTTACATCATCACGTCGGAAAAAGTGGACGAGTGTCCGGGATGTCATGAGAAAAAAGATAAGTTCGAAAGAATCTAGCGCGAGTCCCGTGATGCATCCACCGTTGGAGGAACCGATCTAAAATTCCAGCGTTCGATCAATGAGGACGATCTGTGGCGGGTGTTGGCGGTTCGAACATCTACAGGAGGCGTCCACTCATGTTTATCATCCAACCAAAAGACTTCGATACCCTCATCTCGGCCCTCATAACACGCTCCTATCTTGTTATCGGTCCGACGGTTCGGGATAACGCGGTGATTTACGATGAAATCACGTCAGCGGCTGATCTCCCTATCGGATTTACGGACGAGCAGGACAACTCGCACTATCGGTTGAAGCGAACGACAAGTGGATCTTATTTTGATACTTCAGTTGGTCCCTATTCGTGGAAGCGATTTCTTTTTCCTCCTCGATTGAAGATCCTGACAGTCACCAAGAGGGGGAAAGTGCTGGAACTCGAATCGGATGAGGGCGGGAAACAGAAGAAGCAGTATGCGTTTCTAGGAGTGCGCCCCTGTGAACTTAGCGCGATGGCGCTTCAAGACAAGGTGTTCATGGGCGCCCAATATGCGGACCGGGCCTACTCGGACGCGCGCAAGGGGGCATTTATTGTCGCCGTCAACTGTACCCGGAGCGGCGGCACCTGTTTCTGTACCTCGACGGGGACCGGGCCGGGCACCACCGAAGGGTATGACATCGCCCTCACGGAGATCGTCGAAGACGATCGTCATTGTTTTCTCGCAGAGATCGGGAGCGCACGAGGGACCGACGTGATGAACGATGTGCCCCGAACGAAGGCGAGTGCCGCAGACGTTCAGCTTGCCCGCAAACTCGTCGGGGCGGCAAAAGGGAATATGAAAAAGACAATGAACGCTGCGGGACTCAAGGAGCTGCTGTCCGGCAACATTGATGGCGCACATTGGGAAGAGGTTTCGCGTCGATGCCTCTTATGCGCAAACTGCACTCTCGTTTGCCCGACATGTTTTTGCTCGACAATTGAAGACACAACGGATCTCAGCGGCGAACATGCCGAACGATGGCGCCGATGGGACTCCTGTTTCACGATGGACTTCGCAAAAGTCACCGGAGGAAATTTCCGGTCATCACCAAGAGCACGGTATCGACAGTGGATCACACACAAGCTGTCGTGGTGGATTGACCAGTTTGGCACTTCGGGTTGCGTGGGTTGCGGTCGGTGTATCACATGGTGTCCGGTGGGAATCGACATTACTGCCGAGGTGCGCGCGCTTCAAGGCAACGGCGTTCGCGCCGACGCCTAAATCTTGAGAGGAGATTCGTTATGCTTAAAGCGGACCTGACCGAGATGCTTTGCAAACACCCCTTCGTGGGCGAACTACATGAACCCCACCTGAAGCTCCTCGTTGGATGCGCCAAAAACGTGCACTTCCACGACGGACAGTATCTTTGCCATGAAGGAGAAGCTGCGGACCTTTTTTTCCTCATCCGGAGCGGCAGAGTTGCGATTGAAATTCACGCAGGGCACAAAGGGAAGCAGCGTATTCAGACGATCGGACCGGGCGAAGTACTCGGCTGGTCGTGGTTGATCTTTCCGTACCGATGGCACTTTGACGGCTGCGCGGTCTCCGAGGTAAGCGCGATGGCGCTCGATGGGAAATGCCTTCGGAACAAATGCGACAAAGACCATGATTTCGGCTACGAAATGTTGAAGCGCCTCGCTAACGTTTTCCAGAGCCGCATGGAGGCGACCCGCCTTCAATTACTCGATGTTTACGGATCACGCTGAGGAGTCATACCATGAAGCACGTTGCCCTTGCCGAAGCTGATGGACTCGTCGATCCGATGATTCCGCAAATGATGTCCATCAAGAAAACTGTCTGGGAAACCGACGACACTTTTACCGTTCAATTGGAAAACGCTGTTTATGCAGATCCCGGATTTTCTTTTTCGCCGGGACAGTTCAACATGCTCTACGTTTTCGGAATGGGGGAATCTGCCATCTCCATCAGCTCAGATCCGGCAAAACCGGGCGTCTTATCGCACACAATCCATCGGGTGGGGACGGTGACGAACGCTCTCTCACAGATGAAACGGGGCGACATTATAGGCCTCCGCGGTCCCTTTGGCAGCAAATGGCCAATTGAAAAAGCGAACGGCCTTGACGTCTGTATTGTAGCCGGGGGAATCGGCCTGGCTCCGCTCCGCCCGGTTGTGTACAGCCTCTTTCGCAGGCGGAAAGATTATGGACGCGTGCTTCTTCTCTACGGAGCCCGAAGTCCCCTAGACCTTCTTTATAGAGTTGAGCTTGAGGAATGGGGCAAACTCTATGACGTTGAAGTTCTCGTGACAGTGGACCGGAGCGACTCGACATGGAAGGGATATATCGGTGTCGTGCCCAATCTTCTTTCATACATCAAGCTCGATGCCCGGGCAACGATAGCCATGGTGTGCGGGCCCGAAATCATGATGCAATATACGATCGCGGAAATTCTCCGGCGCGGCGTCCCCGCAGAGCAAGTCTATCTGTCCATGGAACGCAACATGAAATGCGCCGTCGCCTTTTGCGGCCATTGCCAGTACGGGCCGAAATTCATCTGCAAGGATGGCCCCGTCTTCGCGCTGACTCACATAGCCGATCTCTTCGAAAAGAAGGAAATTTGATATGAACGCGAGCAAACCAAAAGTAGCTGTCTACAAATTCGCCTCATGCGATGGTTGCCAGCTCTCGCTTCTTGACGCTGAAGAAGAACTTCTGGCGATTGCCGGTGCGGTCGACATCGCTTACTTCCCGGAAGCGAGCCGCCGGATGTTACGTGGGCCTTACGACATCGGCCTGGTGGAAGGAAGCGTTACAACGCCCCATGATGTTGAGCGGATCCGCGCCATTCGTAAAGAATGCCGCATGCTGATCACGATCGGCGCTTGTGCCACGGCGGGCGGGATTCAAGCGCTCCGCAACTGGAAAGACGTTAAGGATTTTATCCGGATCGTCTATGCGAACCCTGAGTACATCTCAACACTTGACCGCTCCCTCCCGATCGGTTCCTTTGTTCATGTGGATTTCGAACTCCGCGGCTGTCCGATCAATAAGATGCAGCTTGTCGAAGTGATTCTCGCCACGCTCCATAAACGCAAGCCCAATATCGCCTCGCACAGTCTTTGCGTCGAGTGCAAACTCAGGGGAAATGTATGTGTCATGGTGGCCAAAAACACTTTCTGCATGGGACCTGTTACGCATGTGGGCTGCGGCGCGCTGTGCCCCGCATACCAACGCGGTTGTTATGGGTGTTTCGGTCCCATGGAGAGCGCGAACACGGCGTCCCTTGCGAAACACTTCACTGAAAACGGCGGGAGTAATAATGAGGTGAAACTCGCGTTCCGGAGCTTCAATGCGTATTCTGAAGTGTTCCGGAGGGAGAGCGATGCCCATGAATGACAAAACTATCAAGGTTGACTATTTGGCGCGCGTCGAAGGTGAAGGATCGGTATATGTGAAAGTGAAAAACAATGAGGTGGTCGATGTAAAATTCAAAGTGTTTGAGCCTCCTCGTTTCTTCGAAGCGTTTCTGCGAGGGCGCCGCTTTTCAGAAGCGCCGGATATCACGGCGCGGATTTGCGGTATCTGCCCCGTGGCCTATCAGATGAGTTCGGTGCATGCGATAGAGAATGCCTTCGGTATTGCGATCGACGGGCCGTTGCGCGATCTCCGCAGGCTTCTGTATTGCGGTGAATGGATCGAGAGTCATGTTCTTCATGTCTACATGCTTCACGCCCCAGATTTCCTGGGCTACGAGGATGTGATCCAGCTCTCCAAAGATCATGCTGCGGTGGTCCAGCGGGCTCTCAAGATGAAGAAAATCGGCAACGAACTTGTGAGCGTACTGGGCGGAAGGGAGATACATCCCATCAACGTTCGTGTAGGGGGCTTCTACAGAGTTCCCACAAAGAAAGAATTGCTTCTCATGGCCGAGAAATTGAAGTGGCTTCGTGATGACGCGATTGAGATGGTTCGATGGAGCGCATCACTGCCGTTCCCGGAATTGGAACAGGATTACGAATTTGTCGCGCTTCGCCATCCCGATGAGTATCCCCTCAATGAGGGACGACTCGTTTCCAACAAGGGCCTCGATATCAACGTGAAGGAGTATGAATTCTACTTCCAGGAAGAACATGTTCCTTACTCGAATGCCCTTCAGTCGGTACTGAAAGAACGGGGTCCTTACTATGTCGGGCCTCTTGCGAGATTCAACCTCAACTTCGAAAGACTCACGCCAACAGCCAAAGAATTGGCGCACGAAGTGAGTTTTCTGCCCACCGTCCGGAATCCATTCAAGAGTATTATCGCCCGCTCAATCGAGACGCTCTATGCATCCGAAGAAGCTCTTCGCATTATTGAACGATACGAACCCCCGGGAGAACCGTGCGTTGATGTTGTGCCGAGGCCGGGGTTGGGGTTCGGATGCACTGAAGCGCCGCGAGGGATTCTGTATCATCGTTATCGGATTAGTGAAGAGGAGATGATCACCGATGCGAAGATTGTACCGCCGACGTCGCAGAACCAACGCTCCATCGAACAGGATCTTCGGAGCGTCGTAGTGAAAAACATCTCTATGCCAAAGGACCAGTTGACATGGCTCTGCGAACAAAGCGTCCGGAATTACGATCCGTGTATCTCTTGCGCAACACACTTTCTAACTCTCGAATTGGAGGGAGAGAGTTCAGAATCTTCATGAGGTTGAACCAATCGACCCTCAGTTCAAAGAGTCAGCGGAGCTGAGAGCCTTGTCATAACCCGCAAGCCACATAAACCATCTCACCATATTGCTACGTTGGAGATATCTCATGGCGAAAATAACCGACCTCCTCAACTACTTGCACGACAACAAAATTCACCATCAATTGATCGAACACGAAACGGCGTTCACTGCGCACGAAGTTGCCCGATCGACCCATGTTCCGGAAAGCGATCTCGCAAAGACAATTATCGTACGGGCGGACGGGGGATTCTGGATGGTGGTTTTGCGAGCGGACCAAGCCATTGATATGAATTTGTTGCGAAAAGCGCTCGAAGCAAAGGAACTGCATTTCGCACATGAGGAAGATCTCGACTTCCTTTTTCCGGACTGCCAGACAGGGGCAATGCCGCCGTTCGGGAATCTGTACGGGATTCCCGTTATCGTCGATGCGTCGCTTGCCGCGGACGAAGATATTGTTTTCAATGCGTGCTCGCACACAAAGGCAATTCGAATGAAGTTTTCTGATTACGGAAGACTGGTGCGGCCGAAAATCTCAGTGTTCGCGCATTCCCAGCTTCTGGTAAACGATACGGAGGGATAGCAGCTGTCGCGGAGATGTCTCTTATGTTTTCGAATGTTTGACGATCCGCGGGGCTGCGAGGATAGAGGAAGGGAAAAGACCTCTAACAGCGATGAACCGGTGGGGCCGCACATCTATCAAGGGGCCGCCCGTTATTTCTTAACCAAAAGCGTGCCGCTTACGGCATGCCCTCTCGAACCTTAATCGGCTGGATGTTTACGATGATCAAACGAGCCACACCATTTCAGATCGCACGAGCTATCGTATCGAATACACGGATGATCATGGCAAAGCCATCGATCGACTGGTTCTTTTATCGGTACCTAAGGAAATTTACGGTGCTCGATGTCGACGGCAAGCTCATCCTCCACTCGCATCTGCCTCCCATCAACAGCAGGGCTTACTCGAGATTTCTGGAACACCACCTTCTCTCAAAGTCGATTGTTCCCTCGCACGCGCAGATCGGTGTGACTAATATCTGCCCGCAGGGGTGCGAGTACTGCTACAACAAGAATCGAGGGGGAGGGTTGATGAACCTGGAGACCATTCAGAGAGTCATCCGGGAATTAAAGGAGCTCGGAGTTTTTTGGATCGGTCTTACGGGAGGCGAACCGCTTCTTAATAAGGACCTTGCGAAAATCATCGAAAAGATCGGCGACGAATGTGCCGTCAAATTGTTCACGACCGGAATCACGCTTACGAGACAACGTGCTCTTGAACTCAAGAATGCTGGCTTATATTCTGTTTCGGTGAGTCTCGATCATCAGAACGAAGCGGAACACGACCGTATCCGGAGATATCCGGGGGCGTACCGGATCGCGATGGATGCGATCGACATTTTCAAAAATGTCGGTGGAATACACGTGAGCGTGTCGAGCGTGCTGTCGCGGGAATCCTTGAAAGAAGAAACCATAGAAAGTTATCTTGAATTCCTGGAGAGACTTGGAATTCATGAAGCATGGTTGAGTGAGGCGAAGCCGTCATCTGCTGAGTTTTGGCGGAAAGACTTCATCATCACTCCGGAGGAGCGCCAAATGCTGGTGGCCCTTCAGGATCGATACAACAAGAAAGGAGGGATGACGGTGAACTACCTCGGCCATTTCGAGGATGCCCGCCATTTCGGATGTACCGCCGGCCACAAAATGATCTACATCGATCCTTTTGGAGAGATCAGCCCGTGTGTTTTTGTGCCGATGACATTCGGAAACGTCAACAGAGCATCCATCCGAGAGATCTATGCCGCTCTTGCCGAGCGATTCCCGACAGAAAACGAATGCTTTATTAACAAGTACTATCCTGCCATACAGAGACACTATCGTGGGAATTATCCGCTCTCAAAGGAGGACTCAACAAAAACCATGGACGAAATCACCCATACATCTCTCGCACGATTTTTCCAGTTGCAGTACCGATGATTGAAAACATTTCACGCAGTGTCAAAGCGGCGTCAACAGCAGGCATCGATGAAAAATTGGCTGCCCCAACTTCGCTCCGTTCTCAAAGGATCTACAAGGTTGTCAGCCTTTTCCTTTCGATCTTATTTGCCATCGTTGGTTTGATTTTCCTTTTGGCTCCAGACTCAGTCATCCTGACCATGAACGGAATTTCCCGAACTCTGAGCATGAGAGAAACTTCCGTTCAGGGCTTCAGTTTCTTCCTGGTCCTTGCAGTCGCCTACATGTATCTCGTTGCGCTGCTCGCATACATGATGTTCCTCCATCCCGATAATACGTTTTTCCCATGGATGCTGACGAATGCGAAGGCGGCAACGGCGATTCTCTCTATCTGTTTGATTGTTTTGCATGGAGCATACCTCATCTACTTCATAAACGGGATTGTCGACGGAGCCATTGCGCTTGGTGTCTTGATGTTATCTCGCAAAGGCGTGAGGTCGGCATGAGCGTTGCGATGAAGATAGCCGAAACTTATCTGCCGACATTTGTGAAAAAGCGAGAACTCAAGAAGCTGCTCGCTGTTGCCGCCCGTGCATTCAGAACCGCTCCGCCATCAATCGGACGGCTCTCATTCGAGGGCTCTCTTCTTCTCTTTGCGGAATTTACCGAGAGTGAGACTTCAAGCGCCATCGATCGGGGCGATGATTTGACGGTGATCAAGAGGCAGCTCTTCGAAGGAGCATACGAAATCGGTGACCGTTTCAGGAGAATCTTTCGTGTGACGAATGGCCCCGAAGCGATGAAAGCGGGACAATTGATCTATGGATTCCTCGGCATCAACTTTCTGGGTACGCCGCGAGGCGAAGTAATCATCAACAGATGTTTCTGTAGGGAAAGATACTCGGCTCGCACCTGTCACGTGATTTCATCTCTTGATGAGGGACTGATGGCCGGGCTATCGCACGGCGGAACGTTCACTTTTTTCCAACGGATGACGGAAGGCTTTGAGTTGTGCAAAGCCAATCTCATCCCGAAAGGGACTTCGAATGCGTAGAGCGATCGTGGTTGGCAGCGGCGCTGGCGGCGCAACAGTTGCAAAGGAACTTCAAGGAAGGTTCGATGTCACCGTTGTGGAAGCCGGGGAGGAGTTTCGCCCTTTCTCGAAGAATTTATCGTACGTCGAGAAACTCAAAAAGACAGGGATCATGTTCGACGAAAGGGAAATTCATTTCCTCTTTCCGGCGATGAAAACCCGCAAACCCGACGACCGGATGGTTTTAGTGAATGGGGTCGGGCTGGGGGGGACTACCACGCTGGCGACCGGGAACGGCGTCCGGGAGGACGACGGTCTGAAGGAGATCGGCATCAACCTGGACGTCGAGTTTGATGAACTCTCAAAAGAAATACCGATTTCAATTGACCACCAAAAACGCTGGCGCAAGACAACGAAGCGCCTCTTCGATATTTGCCGCTCAATGGGTCTCCAGCCCCGGCCTTTGCCAAAGATGGGGGATAATCGTCGATGCACGAACTGCGGGCACTGTGTTCTCGGTTGTCCAAACGGTGCAAAGTGGGATGCAAGAGTTTTTCTTAACAAAGCTCTCGCCGACGGGGCACGGTTGATCACCAATTGCAGAGCCGAAAAGATCATTGTTAGAGACGGGAGGGCAACCGCCGTGCAGGTGCGTAGAGGTTGGAAGCGGCAATATCTGGAAGCGGATCTAATCGTATTGGCTGCTGGGGGATTCGGGACGCCTATTGTCCTTCAGGAATCCGGCATTGCCTGCAGTGAACGATTGTTCGTTGACCCGGTCCTTTGTGTTGCTGCGATGTGGAAGGGCTCTCTCCAGAACAAAGAAATCTCGATGCCATTCGTCGTTCAGAAAAATGGATTCATTCTTGCGCCGTATTTTGACTATCTCAGTTTCTTCTTCAACAAGGAATGGAAATACCCGGCAGATGACACGCTCGGAATAATGATCAAGATAGCCGACTCCAACGAGGGAACGATTTCGAGGCGCAACGTTCGAAAGACATTGAATGATCACGACAGGGGTAAATTAATCGAGGGGGTCGGAATCTGCTACGGAATTCTCGATCAGCTGGGAGTTCAGAAGCAGGACCTATTTCTCGGTTCAGTCAACGCGGGCCATCCGGGAGGAATGCTCCCTTTGACTGAAAACGTTGCGGCTTCACTCCACCACAGGCACCTCCCCGAGAATCTCTACGTTGCCGACGCGACGCTCTTTCCTTCCTCGCTCGGAAACCCGCCGATGTTAACGATAATGGCATTAGCGAAAAGAATCAGCAAGCTTTGTATAGAGAAGGCGGCGTGAATACACCCCCCACAACGTTCATCGGAAAATCGGACAGCGCTGAACGGTGTGCCGCTCCCCAGGTATTGCTCATCGGTATTGGGAATGAGTTCCGCCGCGACGATGCTGTTGGAATTCTCACAGCAAGAATCATCAGAGAGCGCAAGCTTCCGTACGTCAAAGTTCTCGAAGCGTCCGGCGAAGGAACAGAAGCAATGGAGGCATGGAAAGATGCCGGGACTGTAGTTCTCGTCGACACAATTTCCTCGCGAGGAAAACCCGGCGCACTATGCCGCATAGACTTGCTAAGCACATCTATT
>CAYYHS010000044.1:0-11742 GCA_964471785.1 uncultured Chitinophagaceae bacterium | reverse complement strand
CAAGTTATTCAAACCGTTGTTGTATGTGAAAGATCCGAGCAAATGGGAATCCATGTGATAGAAGAGATCTGAGAAAGGAACAGGAGAGTATGGGCTCGGCCCCTCTTCCGCAAAGGTGATATGTGGAAAGATCAGAATGACACAAGCAAGGAACCCTGCTTTTTTGCACAATCCCTGTTTAATCATCGCACTCTATGATTCCGCGTGATCGGCTTACAGATAATAACCATTTAAGGGATCACGATCTTTCGGGTGTCGATAGTGTAGGCTGCAAAATATCCGAGAGATCCGTTCGAAACGTTGCTGTTTGGATTTGCCGGGGCCAGAGATGTTGCAGCCCGGTCCGATTGCAGGATATTGCTGAGTGTGTTAAAAAAATCGTACGCTGCTTTATCGATGGCGAGGAGTTCGACCGTGATCGTGTCCCCGGGAGAGACATTCCTTCCTGCCCTGATTCTCTCCTGCATTTCATTTCCGTTTGTAAGTTTGTCTGTGTAAAGACGGTATCGCCGGCCGTCTATCGAATCGGCCGCGATAGGGGCACTCGAACTCGCATTGATCCGGTAGTAGTTGCCGGGTTGAGGAGGATCCTTGAACGTAATATAAATATCAAACCCCGGTTCGCCCCTACCCGCCGGTCTTGGCAAAGTGTACAGCGAGTCTATATATACCTTTGGGGGCATAGAAGAACTGGCGCTGTAAGGAACCCGATCAGCAATCACGTTCATTTGATACGTCCTTCCCGGAAGACCCTGAAGTTTTGTCGACTCGTATGTTCCGTTCACCGACTCTTTGAGAGTATCTGATTGCCCTAAATTATCGGTGACAATGACGAGGGCACCTGTCACCGGAGGAAAAGCGAGAGCAGAGACGAAATAGTCACCCGTCTTGCTTAAGATGACACTATACGGACCGGGTTGATCGGTGACGTTTCCCTCGATGACCATGTGGGGGTTGGCTTGATTGAGGTCGATGTTCACGGATTGCTGACAACCACAGAGGAGCAGGGCTGCCAGAGTTAAAGGGAACATCCGTTTTAATTGCCCGGACAAGATCGAATTCATTCGCATGGCTGATTCCGCTCGCTCTTAAAAATTAAAGTTATAGGTTACCGACGGTATAATCGGGAAGAAGGTCGTTTGCACAGCCTGAGTCAGATTCGGATTATTCGGGTCACGTTGGAAATAGATAGAATATGCGTTCCACCGATCGTACGCGTTATACAATGAAAAGTTAAGGTTTGATTTCGGTCCCAGCGTCCACGTGGCGGAAAGGTCAAGCCGATGGTAGGCGGGCATCCGGTATCCGTTCCGCTCTGTATAGTACGGGACGAGCCTCACCCCTTCGAGCAAATAGTTGCCGCTCGGAAATGTCACTGCATTGCCGGTGTTGTAGACCCATGTGGCCGAGAAGGTCCAGACTTTGCTGTATTCATAGATCGCCACGATAGAGATATCGTGCGTCCGATCTTGCCTGGCCGGGAATGGTTGTCCGTTGTTGATGTCCGGGAACTGTTCGTCGGTCTTCGAGAGCGTGTATCCTATCCAGCCGGTGATCGGGCCGTACTTCTTCCGAATCAGCAACTCCGATCCATAACTCCAACCCCGTCCATAAGTGAGGAGCGCCTCCACATCGGGATTGAGCTGCAAGTCAGCTCCGTTTCTGTAGTCGATTTCATTTTGCATGTTCTTGTAATAGAGCTCAAGAGAGGCTTCGTACTCATTGTCTGCAAAATTTCTGAAATAACCGACGGCGACCTGGTCTGCATGTTGGGGCTTAACGTTGTTGCTGCTCGGAACCCAGAGGTCGCTTGGATTGGAGGTCACGGAATTCGAAAGAAGGTGAAGATATTGCGATGTCCTCATGTATGAAGCCTTAATCGAGCTTGTCTCATCCAGAAGAACGTTCGCCGAGACGCGAGGTTCAAGTCCGGTGTACGTCGTGATAGCTTGTCCCGACGAATAGGAGGTTGTTGCTAGAACATCGCCTGCCGAATCGTACGTCTTCACCTGAGCCGGTCCGTAGAGAGTGAACATCGAAAAGCGCAATCCGTAATCGACTTTGAAACCGGACACGACTTCGAGCTGGTGCGAGACATATGCGGCGTTTTCCAATGCGTACCGATTTGGGACAGTGATCCCGTTGAATGTGCTGCCCGATGTCGCGGTTACCGTTCCGGGCAGGAAAGTGTGATAGATAAAGTTGACTCCGAACTTCACGCTGTTTTGCGCGTTCGCGAAATATTGAAAATCTGTCTTGAAGTTTACGTCCTGAATACCGGATGTAATGGTGAATTGGCTCGTCCCGGACGTCACATTATTGCTGTACTCGTAATTGCTGTAAATGAGAGAAGTGTTCGAGAAGAGATGGTCCGCGAAAATATGGTTCCACCGCAATGTTCCTGTCTCATTCCCCCAATTGAAGCCGAAGGTATTAGGATAAGCAAAATTGTCTCTCCCAAAGTACCCTGATACGTAAACCCGGTCTTGAACCCCGACCGTGTAATTCGCCTTTGCATTCAAATCGTAGAAATAGAGGCTTGCGCGGTTGATGGTCGTATCGCTGGAGAGTCTAAGAAAAAGATCTGCGTAGGTTCTTCTTGCAGAAATGTCGAACGAGCCCTCATCTGTCACGATAGGTCCGCCAAACGTGAGACGCGAGGCAAGAAGTCCGACGCCGCCGGTTCCAGTGTATTCTTTCATGTTCCCGTCGTTTGTCCGGATGTCGAGCACCGAAGAAAGGCGTCCGCCGTATTCAGCCGGGATGCCGCCCGTCATGATCTTCACATCCTTTACCGCATCGGAGTTAAAGACGGAGAGGAACCCGAGCAAGTGGGACGAATTATAGACAGTCGCTTCATCCAACATGATTAGGTTCTGGTCGATTCCGCCTCCCCGGGCATAAAAGCCCGTGCTTCCTTCGCCGGCTCCTTGAATGCCGGGAAGCAGTTGTATCGTCTTAAGAATATCCTTTTCGCCGAGGAGCACCGGGATCGTATTTATTTCGTGCACCTCAAGTTTGTTCGAACTCATTTCGGTGGAAGTCACATTCCTGTTAGAGCGTTCCCCGGAGATGACCACCTCGTGAATTTTTACCGCCTCTCCCGAGAGCTTGAAGTTAATAACCATGTCTTTGTCGAAGAGAATGGTATCGACAGTTGTTTGATATCCGATGAACTGGACAAGGACAATATGCGGTCCCTCGGGAACCATCAGTGAATAGAAACCGTAGGCGTTTGAGGAGACTCCTACAGTTTTCAAATCTCCGATGATAACCGACGCTCCAATAAGATCCTCTCCTGTCTCATGATCCCTGATTGTTCCGCTGATCGTGAAAGATCGTTGGGCCAGCGTCGATGGAGGATGAATGGTCAGGAGTATCATCACGGCGGCGATGCCGGACAACAAGCGCTTCAGATGAATGGCCGGAGTAGTTTCAGGAATGGGCAAAGAAATCACTAAGTTCTCGTTGAATATTTTCGAAAATCGCAACACTTATAGTATCAATTCAATCCGACTTCGTGATTCCTTCTCTATTGAGAGTGGCGGGATGAGAGGATTAACAAAAATAAGTTCCCTGGCGTGGACCTTACTATCTCTTTAGACAACCGATGTCTGTGGTTTATTCCATTGCAACGCTCCCGCAACTGGGTTGGAAACGATGCTCCGGGCGGCTCGCAGGGCATAAAAAGACAACCCCGTTTTTATTTTAAACGTTTGTCTTATCCGGCCAGTTCCCGCGGCTCGCTGCTCCAGAAGCATTAACGAAACTCCCGGCGAGAGGGACATCAATTCCGACCGCTATTTCTTTTTCTTAACCGGCTCGGCGCTTATGGGCGGCTGTTTTCTCAGTTCGAGTCCCTTCACAATAACGAATGCTACGAGGGCAAAGATAAAGAAAAGCAGCAGCAACCATGCAGCGCTCTGCAATGTGCCGATGACGGTCCTGTAGATTTCCAGGACCCATCGATCGGAGCTCAGCGCCATCGAGACAGAACCCGACGCCGTGGGAGCGATATATTTCTCAAGATCCCAGAATCGTACGCCGCCTGATATACCCACGACGTAGATCGCGAAAATTATGTAGTTGCTCCACGCTTTGTAGATTTCTTCTGCGACGAGGCGCTCAAGAATCCTCCCGACAGGTTTCTGAAACATTCTGACGATGAAAAAGCAGACGACCAGTGATGCCGCGAAATCGGCCAGAAGCAGGGTGATGAACATTGTGTCTTCCTTTTGGAATGGTCTTTCTTTTCAAGGTAGAGAGGTGCATCAATTGTCGAAGTGGATGCCAGCGGCAGAGATGCTGCCGGCTGCAGGTATTGTTTTGGAGGGCCGGTAGTTGTGCTACTTCTTATTCCGTTTCCGGAATACTTCATACATCATCAATCCGCCGGCGACGGATACATTCAGCGAATCGAACGAGCGCGTCATTGGGATCGAGACGACGAAGTCGCACTTCTCTTTCACAAGGCGCCGGATTCCTTTTCCCTCGTTGCCAAAGACAATGGCGATCGGCATTGTGTAGTCAACCTCTGTGAAGCTCTTGGGGGATTCCGCGTCGGTGCCGACAATCCAGACTCCACGCTCCTTGAGTTCCTGGATTGTCGCTACGATGTTCGTGACCTTTGCAATGGGGAAGAGTGCGCTGGCTCCGGCGGATGTCTTTGCAACTGTCTCGTTGACGGGCGAAGCGTGATGCTTCGGCACGATACCGCCGTGGGCTCCAAGGCAAACTGCCGTACGGATGAGGGCCCCCAAATTATGTGGGTCTTCAATTTCGTCGAAAATCAGAAGAAAAGCCTTTTCTCCTTTTGATGCGGAGATGGAAAGGAGCTCATCGATGTCGGTGTACTCTTTAATTCCGACGATGGCGAGAACTCCCTGGGCATTGGCATCGCGCGAAAGTTTCTCGAAGGCGGGACGTTCGGATTCGGCGCAGAGAATGTTTTTCTGCCGTGCGAGCTGACGGATTGCATCGATAGGATCACCATGGACGCCCCGGAGGAGGTAGATCTTTTCGATCAGGGTTCCGGCGTTCAACGCTTCAATAACTGGCTTTCGCCCGACAATGATGTTCATGGCGTTCGTTGTGTTCGCTTTGTTTTGAGATATTTTTCAAGGCCCCATCCCGCGAAGAATACGATAAGTCCGATGATGAGGAGGTATAACTCAAACCATGCGCTGCCCATGATGCCGTCGATGAGGCCGATCATCAAACAGGCGATTCCGATTGCCTCGAGTGTCTTAGCGATTATTTTCATGCGGCGGATTCAGCTTGGAAGTGTCTTACTCTTTCTCCTTCAGCCGTTCACGCAGCTCTCGCTCGGACACCCGATGCTGGAATTCAAGTTTTCCGTCAAACAGAATGACCGGCACGTGTTCCTTGTATTTCTCAAAATCGGCCTCGCCGGGTACGATCTTCCTCTCTTGAAATTCGAACGGAGTTGACTTCTGAACTCTCAGCAGCACTTCCTTCGCAATTTCACAAAGATGGCAATCTGTCTTGGAGAGCAGCGTTACGGTTTTCATGGGGAACCGCTTTGCTTCCCGGAAGGAATGATCCGGAGGCCGACGAGGCCTGAGAGTATCAGAACGACGGAGATCAATTGTGCTTCTGAAAGCCCGATCAGTAACTTCGGATTGATGCGCAGGAACTCGACTGTAAACCGTTCGGACCCCGCGGCAATAAGGTACCACATGAACATTCTTCCTGTGCCGGCAATCCGGGTCCGGTTCTTCCAGAGGATGAAGAACAGTATTGTGCAGATTATGAACTCATACACCGGGGTCGGTTGGCACGGTGTGGAATCTGGCACAATACCGTTTGGAAACTTGGAGGTTATTTCCGGAAAGTGCCGGAACGCGAGGGAAGGGGGAAATGTCCCGTTTGAGTAGTCTGTTCCCCACGGGAGTGTTGTCGGGTATCCATAGTCACCGTCACCCGAGAGGTGACAACCTATGCGGGCGATACCGTACGCCCACAGTAACCCGGGTGAGGTTGCATCGGCGATAGTGAAAAATTGTATTTTCTTCTTCCGGGCGTACAAGTAGATCAACCATGCCACGAGGATAAATCCTCCGTACCATGTGAGACCGCCCGGAGAAAAAGCCATCCCGAAAGGATCGGCAACGAAGTACGACCACTCTTCGATCAAAAAGAGAATCTTCGAACCGGCGACGCCGCCGAACAGAGCAATTAAGGTAATTGTGCTCCCTAATTCCGGATCCAGTTTTTTGCGCTTAAGCTCGCTCGTAAGCAAAAGGCTCGCAATGATGAACGAGATGCCGAGCATCAATCCGTAGCTGTAGACCGTGAATGGACCGATTTCAAACAACCGTGGATGCATTGTTATCTCTTTATCTTTGGGGCGGGTTCCGGCGAACGTTTGATATCCGGTTTGTGGACGGGTATTTCCATCTCATCCGGTCTTTTTTCTTCAAACAATGTTTCCGAAGAATAGACCGAAACGAAGGGCATCCCCACGAAATTTTTCACGGCGACCGACGCCGGGAGGATTTTCAAAGTGATTTCGTTGAATTCCCCGTCGATTTTCTTGAGCGTGAATATGTATTCCCCTTTGAGGTCGAAATACACCTTTCGATGCTGAGCGCCGCCAAAGGAAGGCATAAGCAACTCCGGTGCCCTGAGTCCATGCAAAACCCATGAGAGTTGGTTGTCGGTCCACTTCTCATCGACGACGATCTCGTAGCTGAAGTTGCTGAACTGCTTCACGGTCTCTATCAAAAACGAGGTCCCATGCTTTTTCAAAGTCTCATCGTACGTCGCCTGAATTAACATCCGGTACTCGATGCCTTTGTGCTTCTTCTTGGCCATCAGCGCGCACCTGTTGCGAAATTCTTTCCGAGTTCATCGAGGAGAATCTCTTTCGATTCCCCAGTCTTCATATTCTTCAGATTCGCTTTGCCCGATTGCAGTTCCTGTTGGCCGACGACAACCACCGCTGCGGCCCCTTGCCGGTCCGCATCTCGCATCTGCGCCTTTAAACTTCTTCCCAGAAGATCGTATTCTGCCGAAACTCCGATATTCCTCATCTCCATTGTTCTCGCCAGCGCCCAATCCCTCGAAGCATCGTCCGCTGCCGCGATATACAGTGAAGGTTGATCCGGGGCAAACCCCGGAATCTGTCTCTTGTCCAGCACCATGAAGAGGCGTTCGATCCCTGCGGCGAAGCCGACTCCCGGCGTTGGTTTGCCTCCCAGCTCGGCGGTGAGCAGATCGTAACGACCGCCCCCGGCAAGAGCATCCTGGGATCCTAATTCCGTACTCGTCAGTTCAAACGCGGTCTTTGTATAATAGTCCAACCCGCGAACCAGTCTCCCATCCTCCCGGAAGGCGATTTGGAACAGAGCGAGGTACTCTTTCAATTTCTGATAATGATTCCGGCATTCGTCGCAAAGAAAATCCTTCATCAACGGGAGTGTCGAAGTCAACCTTCGGTCGTTCTCATCCTTAGAATCGAGCACGCGCATCGGATTCTCAAGAATGCGCCGCTGGCTGTCGGCAGAGAGCGACGCAGAGATCTTTTGGAGCTCCGTTCGCAGGACGTCCTTATAATGAGGCCGGCATTTTTCACAGCCGACTGAGTTGATCTTCAATTCGTACTCGGCGATCGACAATTCCCTGTAGATCTGGATTGTCATGCCGATGATCTCTGCATCGGTTTCGGGCCGCGGCGAGCCGATTGCTTCAGCCCCAAATTGATGAAACTGCCGCAGTCGCCCTGCCTGAGGCCTCTCCTGGCGAAACATGGGACCAAGGTAGTAGACTTTCACGAGAGGCTGCGCTTCGCCTAAATTGTTCTGGATATAGGCACGAATCACCGAAGCCGTTCCCTCGGGTCTCAGGGTGAGGCTCTCCTGACCCCGATCCGTAAAGGTATACATTTCTTTTCCGACGATATCGGTCAGTGCGCCGATGCTGCGGGAGAAGAGTGCGGTCTGTTCGAAATGGGGCGTCCGGATCTCCTTGTAGCCGTAACGGTGAAAAACGCGCCGAACTGCGGACTCCACGAATTGCCAGCGTTCCGATTCACCCGGGAGGATGTCTTTTGTGCCTCGGACGGATTTAAAAGCCATGGCTGCCCCCATCGCTGTTGTTCGGAATGGCTGAGGCCGATGTAAACAACGGGTGAGGAGAGGCGCACTGCGCCGCGTCTGCGCTCAATGGTGAAGAACTGCGTGAGGGCAAAAAAGTGAGGGAGTCGAAATGAAAACCCAACGAATATCTGGACGGTGTACTGATGATAGTGATCTCAGTCGTGTCAATTATCGAAGTACGTCGCTTCTTCTGCACGAAAAATCTCCAGGACTTCTTTGGGGGAGGTTGCGGAGAGCAGTTTCTTTCGGAACTCTTCTTTGTTCATCAGGCGTGAGATGCGGCTGAGCAGTTTGATATGTGGACCTACCATGCTGTCTTTTCCGACGAGCAGAAAAACGAGTCGGACCGGCTGCTCGTCGAGCGATTGGTAATCGATCGGTTCAGCAGTGATCGCAAAAGCCGCCACGATATCGGAGACCGCGTCTGTTTTTCCGTGGGGGATCGCGAAGCCATTTCCCACTCCCGTCGACATAATCTTCTCGCGTTCGAAAATCGCATCCTTCACTTTTTCTTTATCAAGCACCTTCTTTGAAGTCCCGACGAGATCGACCATCTGCGATATGATCTCGTCTTTCGTCTTGCCGGGTAAATTCGTCTTCACTAACGATTCATCGAGGATATCGCTGATTTTCATTTGCCAACCAATCTCCTAGTTCGTAAAACGTGCCTGCTAATATACGGTTTTGAGGTTGCAATGTAAATAGAAAGTGTGATCCAGCGCAGAGTCGGTATGAACAACCTTCCGAAGGTATCTCATTCGATTTTCTGAGGATCTCAACGTCGGATCATTTTCAATAGAAAACCTCCGGAAGATTTGTCGCCGCCGATCAACGGTCACTCTTGATGCGACGATGCTGAGTCGCCCGAATCTCTCCAGCTCAGAATTTTTTCTTCATACTGATTGAGAAGGGCCGTGGCCCTCTCCTTTAGGCTTGATTCAGCTTGGATATGGAATAGGGGTTTTGCCTTGTCCGGCCACATCAGGACCGACGTCGTAGGCGAGTCGTTGTCGACGAAGATCTTGATCCCGTCGACGAGCACGCGGTGCATCCCTTCAGTCTCCTGCATCATGTAGCGCATCACTCTTCCTTTTCGCTCCCATGGGCAGTGGACGCTTCGTTTCAGGAGATACAGATGGGGCACCTCCTTGTCGAGGTTTCCAAACCTCTTGCCGGTGAGAGCCATCATTTCGAGAATCTTCGCGACACTATACATTCCATCGCTGGCGAAAAGGAACTCGGGGAAGATGAAACCGCCTTTCGTCCCTCCGATAAACTGAACGTCTTTCGCCGAAGAAGCTTCCATGAGTGCGAGATGGCTGTCGCGTGTTTTAAGAGTCTCCACCCCGACACCCTGCGTAATCATATCGATTTCGGCCGACGCCGTGATCGGAACCGCGATTTTCTTTACGTCCGGATTCACCGATAGATACAGGTATGTAACGAGCGTCAGCAGCCTGTCGTTCTGGATGAAATTTCCGTTTTCATCGACGATGAAGATCTTTTCCGCTCCCGCGTCGATGAGGAATCCGACGTCGTATCCGAGCGATGTGACGATATGGGCAAGCTGAACAACAGCGGCGTCGAATTCAGCTTTGTTTCTCGTCAGTTTTTTCTGATCGAGATAGGCATTGAGCGCGAGAACCTGGCACTGGAGAGATCCGAGAATATTCGGGAAAATTGTCGAGGCGATGCCGTTGGAATAGTCTACGACGAGTTTGAATTTCGCCTGTGATATCACCTCGGTATTGATGCTTGAAAGGAAGCCTTCGATGTAGCTCTCCTGGGCCCGCTCAGGGAAACTGATCCCTCCCACATTCTTGTAACTCGCCCGCGGGAAATCTTCCCCGAAAAAGAGCCGCTCGACGGATTTCGTCTTGTTCGACGGGAGGTCCTTCCCGGTGTGGTCGAAGAAAATAACATCGGTCAGGTTCTTGTCGAACGGGGATTTCCGCACATGAATACCCCCGGCATCCTTGCCGCCGCGAAGTTCATGCCGGAGAATCGGTATCGACGTTGCCCGAAGATCGCTGGTGTTCACGCCCGCGGACATCAGCCCGCACATAAAGGATCGGTTGATCATCCTGGAAACGTTGTCGGAGTCTCGGCTGGTGAGGACAGTCTTCCCCTTCCCGACAAAGGCCCCGAATGCCGCCCCGAGTTTCGCGCCGAACTCGGGATTCATTTCGATGTTTGATAAACCGGTCACACGGGAGTCGCTGAAGAGTTCGCGAAGCCACTTGTCTTCCCACACAAGGCTGCGGGTGAGCACCGCTCCTTCTTCAACGACTTTCTCGGGCCAGAGCTTGATGTTCGATGCAAGCCTGCTTTCCTTCCCGACGAGACATTTATCTCCGACGAACACGTTATCCTCGATCCGCGCATAATCGCCGACATCTGTTTGATTTCCGAGGACACATGAAGAGAGCTCTGCAAATCTTCCAATCCTGCTCTTTGACCAGATGATAGAGTTCCGGATCACCGCGCCGTCTTCGACGATGCAATCATCACCGATCACAGACTTGATCAAAGTGACATCCTTGCCGATGCTGCAGTTCTTCCCGATCAGGACAGTTCCCTGAATTTTCTCGAGGGGGGTCTGGAGGGTGGAATTCTCCCCCATGTAACACTTTCCCTTCTTTACTCCGTCGAGTTGAACCTGAACCTGCCCATCCAGGGCGTCGAGGTGAGCTTCCTGGTATTCGGTGAGGTTCCCCACGTCCCGCCAGTAACCGTCGGAAATATACCCGAAAAGCCCCGCATCTTTTTCAAGCAGCAGCGGGAAAAGATTCTTGCTGAAGTCATAATCCTGCTGGTAAGGAACGAGCTGAAGGACTTCCGGCTCAATAATATAGATGCCTGTGTTGATGGTGTCGCTAAACACTTCTCCCCACGACGGCTTCTCGAGAAATCGGGTAATCTTCCCTTCGCTATTGGTAATAACCACTCCGAACTGAAGGGGATTTTTTGCGTGAGTGAGAACGAGCGTTGCCTTTGCCTTCTTTTTCTCATGATACGCTATCGCTTTGGAGAGATCGAAATCTGTAAGCACATCACCGCTGATGACGATAAACCTCTCGTTGAGAAAATCGGCCGCATTGCGTACGCTGCCGGCGGTTCCGTAATCGGCTTCAGCTTTTCGGTATTGCATCGAAACTCCGAAGGCGCTGCCGTCTCCGAAGTAGGAGGTGATGATCTCCGGTTGATAAAAAAGAGTTGAGACGATCTCGGTGATGCCGTGCTTCTTCAGAAGGCTGACGATGTGTTCCATCATCGGCTTATTCATCATCGGCACCATCGGCTTTGGGATATTGCAGGTGAGAGGTCTTAATCTCGTCCCGAATCCTCCGGACATGATGACTGCTTTCATTGGAGAGGGTTCTCTAGTGATGAAGAGGATGCGCTGTTTGATAGCCATAGTACTAAAAAAAAATGAACTCCTCAACCGGCAAAAGTCTCATTTCGGCTCCACACAATTTGCTTTCGGTCCAAGGTTGACGGATGGTAGATCCTTCGTATTCTCGAACGTCGTGTAGTGAGGCGAGAGGATTGAAACGGGTGCGGGCATGCGAGACCTCACTTGCTTGCACAACGATTCAGAGCCTGCGCTTCAGTTTCTGCT
>CAYYHS010000043.1:0-11765 GCA_964471785.1 uncultured Chitinophagaceae bacterium | reverse complement strand
TGCCGTTGTTGGTCAGCGATTTAGGAAGACTTATATCTGGGACGCTCCGAACACCGATCCCGGTTTGGTCCAGACCATCATCCCTTCGCCTCAATGGAAGCGGTCCGTCTTCAATGGATTGGCTCAAGTGATCGTGCAGTCGACAAAACAGCCGGGCGAACTACTCGTCAGGGCGGCATCAGAGGGGTTACGGCAAGCGGATATAAGAATTCATACTCACTCGGTTGTGATGCCATCTGCGGTTCCCGCGGAGTAAACAAAGTTCATGTAAAGTATATCACCATTTCTTGCTGAGAGATTCATTCCGGAGGAATCAATAAATGAAAAGTAAAATATTCTGCCTCATTCTCATCCTCTCTGCATCGATCGTAGCGGGGACGGGTATAGAAAAAGTGAGTGACGGGGTTGTCCTTCGCACTTCACGGGGTGTCACGAAACTCCGCGTGATCCGGGATGATATTGTTCAGGTCGTCAAATCCCCGGTCGATCAAATTCCGCAGAGGAAAAGTTTATCGGAAGTAGACGAACTAAAATCGGCCGGCAAATATTCTGTCCAAGAATCGGCAACGGAATACACTCTTGCCACTTCGAAATTGACAATCAAGATCGACAAGGCTGACGGAGGAATCCACTTTTTTGATTCGAGCGGAAACCTATTACTCGGTGAACAACAAAATGGAAGCGCATTTGCGCCGTCGAATTCTCCCGGCGATACGGCATGGATCGTGGAACAGAAGTTCTCCTCGCCGGCCGACGAAGCGATTTTCGGCCTCGGTCAATACCAGTTCGATGTGATGAACTGGAAGAACGGCCACATGCGAATGAAGCAGCAGAACACCGCCATCGCAAGCCCGGTGATTGTTTCCAACAAAGGGTATGGGCTCTTCTGGGATAATTATTCTTATACGGAATTCAACCCCGAGAGACAGAGCATTCAACTGAAGGGTCTCGACCAGAATAACCTCGAGGCTCACTATATTCCGACGGCCTCCGGAGTGTATACCTTTATTCTCGACCGCCCCGGTTCTTCGCCCATCGAGATGACGCTAGACGGTAGAAAGGTCTTTAGCCTCGTTGCCGGCGTCGGTTATTCTCCTTCGATCATAAAAGCCGACCTCAAAGCCGGGAAGTCGTATGCTTTCAACATAAAGAACCTGGCAAAAACAATTAACCCTCTGATTTCTTCTCAGTTCTTAATCCCGGCCGGGGCAAAACCAGGCGAGCATGGGTTGAAGGGAGAATATTTCCCGAACATGAAACTCGAAGGGACGCCGTCGTTCACGCGAATCGATTCGGTTGTCAATTTTGACTGGGGGAACGGTTCGCCAAGGAAGGATTTCAAAACTGTCGAGTACTCCATCCGATGGTCCGGCACGCTGATCGCTCCCGCAGCGATCAAGGGTGTTTCTATTGATATGACGACGGACGATGGTGTACGCCTCTTCATCGATGGGAAGAAAGTGATCGATGACTGGCGCGACCGTTCGCCCGAAACCGACAGTTACATCATGGATCTCGATTCGGGTAAAGTGTATGACATTAAAATCGAGTACTTCCAGGACGGCGGCGGTGCTTCTGCCCGATTAGGGTGGACCGCAGTGTCGACAAACACCGATAATCAATTCCTCAATATGATAGGGCTCTCGTGCCGAACGCCGGAAATGGCGGGGGAGATGTCGTTCAAATCGCAGATTGCTGATGCTATCGATTACTATTTCATGTACGGACCGGAACCGGATCAAATCGTTTCCGATATGCGAACGGTTACCGGCAAGGCGCCTCTCTATCCGAAGTGGGCGTACGGCTTATTCATGAGTCAGTACGGCTGGAAGACGCAGGAAAAGATTCAAAGCGTCATCGACGGTTACCGGGAACGGAAAATTCCGCTCGATGTCGTTGTGCAGGATGCCGAGTACTGGCCACTGTATCCCGACAATCTCTGGGGCTCGCATCTCTTCGATTCTGCCCGCTATTCAAATCCGAAAGCGATGGTGGATCACATTCACGATCAACATGCGCACACTATTATCTCAGTCTGGCCGCGGATTAATAAGGGAACCGACGTCTACGACATCATGAACGCGAAGGGATTCTTGCTCGGGCTCCAAAGCACGGCGATGAACACGAATGAGGGAGTAGTCCTTCAAAATGAATCGCCGAATGCCGCCTACGATCCATTCAACCCCGCAGCGAGAAAGCTCTTCTGGAGCTTCATGAACGAACGACTCTTCAAACTCGGTTTCGATGGCTGGTGGATGGATGCCTCTGAGCCCGAGTGGGGATATGATTTCTCACAGGCACACACTGCGATGGGAACCGGCAACCGGTATCTCAATGCTTACCCATTTATGTCGAAGAAGGGAGTCTACGAAGGGCAACTCTCGACCGGAAGTGCAAAGCGTCCCTACATTTTAACTCGCTCGTCCTTTGTCGGCCAGCAGCGTTATGCGGCAACAACATGGAATGGGGATGTCAGTCCGGATTGGGATACCTACCGCAAAGAGATACCGGCCGGATTGAATTACTGCATTACAGGGATGCCGTATTGGACAGTCGATATCGGCGGATTTGTTCCCTATAAATTTGCCGACTCACCCGAATATCCGGAATTGCTTGTGCGCTGGTACCAGTATGGAACGTTTTTACCTATCCTTCGGGTCCATGGCTGCAGGAAAACCGAATTCTGGAATTACGACAGCAGCACGATCGCGCTCCTGATGAAATACACAAACCTGCGCTATCGGTTGATGCCCTATATCTATTCCCTCGGGGCAGAAGTAACGCTAAACGATTTTACGATCGACCGCGCTCTGGTAATGGATTTCAGAAACGATCCGAATGTGTACGATATCAGAGATCAGTTCATGTTTGGGAATGCATTCTTAGTTTCACCCGTTGTCGAACAAAACGCGCACTCGAGAAAAGTGTATTTGCCGAAAACAGAAGGGGGTTGGATTGATTTTTGGACCGGGGCACACTATGAATCGAATCAAACAATCGAAACCGCAGCACCGCTTGAAACAATTCCTCTTTTTGTAAGAGCCGGATCAATCGTCCCGATGGGGCCGTTCATTCAATACGCCGAAGAAAAGACTGACGGCGCCATCGAACTGAGAGTATATGCCGGAGCCGACGGGTCGTTTTCTTTGTACGAGGATGAGAACGATAATTTCAATTACGAAAAAGGAAAATACGCGATCATCCCATGTTCATGGAACGATAAAGCAAAAACTCTTACCATCGGCAAACGCCGGGGTGAGTTTAGCGGAATGCTGCGAAAGCGGACCATCAACGTTGTGCTGGTACATCAAGCAACCGGTACGGGATTAGAACTCTCGAAAACATTCAAGGGAATACGCTATTCCGGAAAGCCTATCACAATAGGAATGGAGTGACAATGACAACAATCAAAGCAATAACTCTAGCGGCGTTTTTAACGTTGGCCTCATTTGCGGTAATGCAGACTGTAAGGGCGTCCGTCGTCTCTCACACGAAGGATGCTGACGGGGTTACCTTCACATTAGATAAAGGGACAATGAAGGTGAGAATCTGTAAAGCCGACATCATTGAAGTTAAGTACTCAACATTGTCGGATCTCCCTCTAAAAACTTCGCTCATCATAAGCAATGCATGGACGACGATACCGATCTTTGAAGTCGCTGAGACCTCGGATGAGATCATTATCTCGACAAGCAGGGTAAAAATCAAAGTGAACAGGCTGACAAATTCAATCAACTATACCAATCTGAATGATGTTACCGTACTCGCCGAAGACGCAGCCGAGGGCAAAAAGATGGAGAGAGATACCGTTGCCGGCATCATTACGAACAGCTGCGAAACCGAGTTTATGTCGCCTGCCGACGAAGCCCTCTTCGGACTGGGGTGCCATCCCACGGATTCGCTTGCGATGAATTACAAAGGGCGCAACCAGGATCTGGCCATCAAATACATGACGGGAGCAATTCCAGTGCTCCTCTCAACGAGGGGCTACGGGCTGATGTGGGATAATTACTCCGCGTCCAATTTTTATGGAGCCGAGGCGGGTAACACCAAATTCAAGTATGTCTCGGAAAGTGGAGAGCTAATCGATTATTACTTTTTCTACGGTCCGGAATTCGATCACATCATCGCACTCTACAGGGATGCGACCGGTCAAGCGCCAATGTTTCCCAAATGGTCTTTCGGGCTCTTCCAGTCGCAGGACAGGTACAAGAGCCAGGCCGAAATGCTGTCCGTAAAGGATAATTACCGGAAGAACAATATCCCGGTTGACTGTATCGTTCAGGATTGGTTTTACTGGGAGCCCGATCGTATCGGCTCGCATATTATGTGGCCCGAACGGTACCCGAATCCAAAAGCAATGATTGACGAATTACACAAAGCCAATGTCCATGCGATGATTTCAATTTGGCCCGTTCTTGCCAAAGGCTCAAAAAACTACGACGCGATGGAAAAAGCCGGCAACTTAACCACGGTCGCCTGGGACAATTTCACGACACATACCTTCGACAACTATTATGATGCCCACAGTCCGAAGGCCCGGGAGATGTACTGGCAGCAGGCGAGAGATAGTTTGATCGCACCCGATGGATGGGATGCCTGGTGGGTTGACCAATGCGAACCCGACAACGGCGATCTGCTTGATCTGCGACGACAAGCTAATTTCTCCATCGGGAAAGGGATCGATTACTTCAATACCTACTCGCTCGTGCACAGTACCGGGCTGTATGAACACTGGAGAAGAGATATCCCGAACAAACGAGCGTTCTTCCTCATCCGCCAGTCGTTTGCAGGAGAGCAACGGAACGCTGCGACCTTGTGGTCATCGGATATCACATGTACGTGGCGCTCATACAAAAATCAGGTCCCTCAGGCAATCAATTCCTGTGCATCCGGCATTCCTTACTGGACATCCGACATAGGAGGTTACCATTTAGGCTGGGAATCTCCCGATTGGTCTGCTCCATCCAACAGAGAAATGTTCACGCGTTGGTTTCAATTTGGAACATTTAGTCCGGTGTTCAGGATTCATGGAAAAGGAGAACGGGCGTTGTTTTCAGAAAACTGGGATGTGGACACCAAAACAATTTTATTGAAGTACGACAATTTACGTTACCGCCTTATGCCGTACATTTATTCGCTTTCGTGGAAAGTGACGAACGAAGCCTACACGATATTGCGCGCGCTGGCTTTTGATTTCAGGACGGACGCCGCAATCAACGACATTCGTGACCAATACATGTTCGGCCCAGCATTTCTCGTAAGTCCGGTTACCGACCAAAAGTATAGCCTCCCCGCCGATGTTGCTTCTGAAAAAACGAGGAAAGTCTATCTTCCGAAAGGGACAAGCTGGTTCGATTTCTGGACTGGCAAGACTCTTGCGGGCGGCCAGACTATTACCGCGCCGGCACCGATAGAGACTTTGCCCCTGTACATCAAAGCAGGCTCGATCGTGCCGATGGGCCCGTTTCTCCAATATGCGACAGAAAAGCCCGCCGACCCTATCGAGTTGCGGATTTATCCCGGAGCCGATGGAGAATTTACTTTGTATGAAGATGAGAATGATACCTACAACTATGAAAAAGGATCCTATGCGACGATTCCGATGAGTTGGGACGAAAAGAAAAACACGCTCATCATCGACGACCGTCACGGAAAGTTCACGGGCATGTTGGAACAGCGAACGTTCCACATCATATGGGTTGGAAATTATCATGGTGTTGGATTGGAACCGGAGAACCGGGTCGATGCAACGGTGTCGTACAACGGAAAGAGAATTGAAGTCGTGAGGAATTCGGAGAGCCGTTAAAAATTGCGGCAGATACTTGAGGGATTGAATCTTGATTTCCAGGCGTTCGATGTCCGAAGCAAGAAGTTAAACAGCTGTCTCCCCCATATCAGGAACGAAAAATCCCTGCGGTCGTAGGATCGCAGGGATTATTGTTTGACATCTCGCAGCAGAGGCCGATATGAAGTCTCAAGAGAGATCGACTGCGAAAGATGCATCCGCAAAGTATTTGAAATGGGGCAAGATCAGAAGCGATGCTTTCGTTTGTGCCCGAGCCCACTCCAACAGGACCGTCTTCTTCAACGCGTTTTTCCTTGCGGCTCTGGCCGTCTGAACTGTCTTTCACTTTCAGGATGGAAGAATTAAATGCCCTGTATGAGTATTACCACTCAGTGCAACTCTGCTCGGAATATCGTTCCGACTCATTGCTAGCCTCCTTTTTTGAAAGTGGCCAATGTGCTATATTGGAGCAGCTCCTAGGGCCTTCAAGCGGTCCGGGATTATTTACGGGGGTAAAGAGGTGGGATCCAGCGGAGCGATCAGGCTTTTCATCGCCTCAATGGCAGATAGTTCACTCATCTAGGCTACCGGTATGCGATACAATTTTCCAAGAAAAATCTTGACGCTCTTCGGCTTGTCGGCGATTGTGTTAGTCGCCGTCAGTGTGCTGACATACGAGGGGGCTACTCACCTCGCCGCCGCTCAACCTCGTGAAACGCTCTTCATTGTTCTCCTTGGCAGCATTGCGAGCGTAAGCTTGATGGCGTGGGCACTCGTTAATCTTTTGCGGGAGAACGGTTTGCGCGTCGAGCACGAGCGGGCGCGCCATGACACTGAAGACAAATATCGTGAGCTCGTCGAAGCAGCGACCGATATTATCTACCGGGCCGACATCCAGGGAAGGTTTACGTATGCGAACCCTGTCGTTCTCCGAATTACCGGCTATTCAGAGACAGAAGTGATCGGCAAACATTACATGGAACTGATCCCGCCGTCTCACCGGGAAACGACTCAGCGGTTCTATCGAGATCAAGTGGCCCGCGATATCGGCACGACGTACTTTGAATATCCGATCCTTACCAAAGTAGGATCGTTGCTGTGGCTCGGACAAAATGTTCAGTTGTTAAAGCAAGGGAATAAGACTGTAGGGATCCAGGCCGTAGCAAGAGATATCACCGAACGAAAAAGGGGAGAGGAAGAACTTCGCGCGAGCGAACAACGCCTTCAGGTCGTTATCGACACTGTGAGCGACGGGGTAACTTTCAGCGATACGAACGGCCGGTTCATCGTGTTCAATAGGCAGATGAGGGAAATCACGGGGTATTCGATGGATGAAGCAAACGCCGTCGACGATTTTTCCTCACTGCTCTATCCCCATCCTGTCGATCATCAGCGGGCTCTTGACGGGGTGAAAGAAGTGGAGACTCAGGGGAGCGTGTTTGACAAACCGACGCTCATTATCGCAAAGGATGGGAAGCGAAGATTTCTTCTTGTCTCGACGTCGCTCGTTCGGTTTGAGGATCGTACTATGTACTTGAGCACGTATCGCGATATCACGGCGCGCAGGGAGGCGGAAGAAGAAAGGGACAAGATTTTTGCCATTTCACTCGATTTGGTTTGCGTTACGGGGTTCGACGGGTATTTAAAAAATGTCAATCCCGCTTGGGAACGCGCGCTTGGCTTTTCATCGGCAGAACTGATGAGCGAACCTTTTCTCTCGTTCGTTCACGCAGGCGATGTGGAAGCAACTTCTCAGGCATTCATGAATGTTGTCAAGGGCATTCCCCTACAAGGATTCGGCACCAGGTTTCGGTGTAAAGACGGATCGTATCGCTGGACTGAGTGGACAGCTGCTGCTTTTCCAGAACGAAGCGTGATCTACGCGATTGGGCGCGATACGACGGATCGAAGAAAGGCGGAGCGACTCGTGGAGGAGAGTGAAGCCCGCTTCCGGCAACTCTATAATGAAGCGCCGGTAGGCTACCACGAAATCGACGAGCAGGGACGGATCACATCTGTAAATCAAACCGAGCTTGATATGCTGGGCTATCGAAGTGAAGAAATGATTGGCGAGTATGTGTGGAAATTCGTCGCAGACTCCGAGGCTTCATGTGAACGCGTGCTGGCGAAGCTCGCTGGATTGTCGCAGGAAAGTGTCGCTGCGGAGCGCCTGTACCGGAAAAAGGACGGTGAGGTTCTCACCGTCCTTATCGACGAGCGGATAGAGCGGGATACGACAGGACGGGTTAAAACCATCCGCTCAACGATACGCGATATCTCCGAACGGAAGAAGGCGGAAGTTGTACTCAACGAAGCAAAAGAAGCAGCAGAAGCTGCGACACGGGCCAAGTCGGAATTTCTGGCTACCATGAGTCATGAAATTCGGACCCCGATGAACGGAGTCATCGGAATGACCGACCTCCTTCTGAGCACACAACTCTCCGGTGAACAAAGAGAATTCGCGGAAACAATACGGACGAGCGGCGAATCGTTGCTCGGCGTCATCAATGATATTCTCGATTTCTCGAAGATCGAATCGGGGAAGATCACATTCGAGGAACACCCCTTTGAGCTCGGCGCCTGCATCGAAGAAGTTTTCCGTCTCATGTCTACGAAGGCCGTCGAAAAAAACCTTGACCTGTTGTACCTGATCGAGCCAGGCATCCCGCCGTTCATGGTCGGAGATGTTTTGCGTATCAGGCAAATTCTTTTCAACCTCGTAGGGAATGCGGTGAAGTTTACACAGAGCGGCGAAGTCTATGTTGCTGTCAAACCTCTGGATCAGAAGGGGGCAATCATAGAGCTTGAATTTTCTGTTCGGGACACGGGCATTGGGATTCCTGAGGAAAAAAAGGATAGACTGTTCAAAGCCTTCTCCCAGGTAGATTCTTCGACGACACGAAGGTTCGGCGGAACGGGGCTGGGGTTAGTGATATCGATGAAGCTTGTCCAATTGATGGGAGGGCGCATCTGGGTTGACAGCGAAGAGCACAAGGGCTCAACATTCTATTTCACTCTGAAGTTGGCCTCTTCTCCATCGGTGCTGAATCTGCCGAAGATCTATTTGCGCGGAAAAGTGCCCGAACTAAGCAAAAAAAGAGTCCTGATAGTCGACGATAATCCAACGAACCTTCATATTCTCACCCTTCAGACGACGCAATGGGATATGATCCCACGAGTAACGCTTTCTGCGAAGGCAGCATTGGAGTGGATCCGGAAGGGCGATCCATTCGACCTCGCCATCGTTGATATGCTCATGCCGGAGATAGATGGGCTTCTCCTGGGCGCTGAAATCAGAAAAATCAGGCCTCCCAAAGCACTACCTATGATTCTACTTACCTCCTCAGGAAAACAGCCGTCGGAAATCGGGGACGCGGCCCAGGCCTTCTCTGCTTTTGTTGCGAAACCGATACGTCAGTCCCAGTTGTATGATATTATTGTGGAGCTCCTGTGCGGTCCGCATAAGCAAGTCCTGGCTGATAACGTGCCGATAAAACTCGATTCCAATCTCGGGGAGCGTCTGCCGTTGAAAATTCTTGTGGCAGAAGATAGTCCGATCAATCAAAAATTAACGCTTCGCGTTCTGAAGGGGATGGGCTACGCCGCGGACCTGGCAGAGAACGGGCTTAAAGTGTTGGAGGCTCTCCACTCTTCGCAGTATGATCTTCTGTTTATGGATGTTCACATGCCGGAACTGGACGGCCTGGATACGACACGGAGAATTATGCAGGAGTTTCCCAGAGAGAGCAGGCCGGCGATTATTGCCATGACTGCCGATGCGATGGAAGGAGACAAAGAAAAATGTCTCGAGGCGGGAATGGACGATTACGTGAGCAAGCCGATCAACATCGCAGCGCTTCATGCCTCTATCGAACGATGGGGAAAAATGTCGCAGCAGAGGTCAGCGGCCGGAACAAAGGAAGCCTTGCTTCCTAACGACATCGAAGCGAGCATCGTGCAGCGCCTGAGTGAGTTGGGAGGTGAAACCGATCCGGCATTTATTGCGGAGCTGCTCGGCACATATCTTCTTGACGCAAAAAAGAGACTTGAGAGAATGTCCATCGCTTTGAAAAAGAACGACGCCAAAGGAGTCTACTTTGAAGCTCATTCACTGAAAGGCGCAAGCATGACTTTCGGAGCGAACACGTTTGCCGCTCTTCTGCGCACTATCGAGGAATCTGCAATGGAAGGACGACTCGAAGGACTGGACTCAGTTTTTGGAAGCGTCAAGCGGGAATTCAACAAAATGGAGATCTCGCTTACTGCGCTGGCAAAGAGAAGAAAAGAAAAGGGATGAGTCCGAATGTCACAATACTATCCTCGCTTCTCAGCGAAGCAGTGCCGCTGACCGCCGAGAGGACGGTCCATCGTCGACGCTTCGATCCACAAACAGTAGCGATGCTATCGTAGCACAGAACAGGGCTCTATGAAAGAACGACTATTCGGTGCGTTACGTAATTTCATCGGTATGCAGCTTGGTTTTGCGATCTTGCTGGTTCCGTTGCGCGTCTACGAGTTTGTTGGAGCAGGAAGAGCGAACTCCATGCCCGATATGGAACACAGATCTATTTTCTCAAAGCTCAAGATCTGGGGGTCGGATGGCAGTGCGCGGTAACAAATCAGTTCGTCTTCAATCTGACGTTCGATGAAACACATCAGGAGCTGAGCTTCAGTCCCGGGGAATATGTGTATGACTATTCGCTTTCGGCCGGCGTGAAGTACATTTTCTGATATCGATACCGGAATTCAGCGTTGCATCTGAAGGAGTCTGCATGAACCGGGGGAGAACTCGGCTTGCCATTCCAGCCCCGAAAGAGTAACTTGACGCTTCATCATTTTCAAACATTCACATACTTAGACAGTCGATGGAAGCCCTGAAACTTCACGAAAAAATCGGATATGGCTTCGGCGATGCCGCCTCTTCGATGTTCTGGAAACTCTTCGGAATGTACCTCATGTTTTTCTATACCGATATCTTCGGTATACCGGCCGCTGTGGTAGGCACGATGTTCCTGGTCACCCGAGTCGGCAATGCGGCGTTCGATCCTTTTGTTGGGATATTAGGCGATCGCACGTACACGCGCTGGGGAAAATTCAGGCCGTACATGTTGTGGATGGCAGTGCCCGTCGGGATCATTGCAGTCTTGACGTTCACGACCCCCGACATCAGTACAGGCGGGAAAATAATCTACGCGTACGTCACTTTTTCTTTGATGATGATCATTTATTCCATGATCAACGTTCCCTATGCCGCACTCATGGTAGTCATGACCGACGACGGGGGGCAGAGAACGACCCTTGCAACATACCGTTTTATCTTTGCGTTCGGCGGCAGTTTTTTGGTGCTGGGCCTGTTCCAGCCTCTCTTTGACGGAACCGGAACCAGGACTTTTGCGGAATTTTCTTCCGCGAAGACCGTCGAGGTAACGAACCCCGAGTCAAAAACAACAGCGCGAATGATCGTCTGGGAGGGAGTGATGCCGGAGCCGGCCTTGACCAATCCCGTTGATTCTCTCCTTTTCATTACGGCCAAAGTGCGCACCGGCGCAAAAGAAGCGTTTAGCCTGGGCGTGTTGAACGTGAAGACCCATCGCTTTGACGGATTCAATTTCCCTGCGGGGAAGGACACTCTTGGGTTGTTGCGCACGGGCGCCACCAGCGACGTAAAAATAAAACTGGATCGGATCACAACCAAAGACAACCTGAACGATCTTGGAGATCTGAAATTTGCATGTACAGGTCTCGACGAGGCTTCTATCGCAATCGAAAAAATCGCGCTGAAGGAAATCGACTACCGGCATGGGACTCAAACGGCGGTGATCGTCATTTCATTTCTCGCGGTTGCCTTCTTCTTGTTCACGTTCTTACTTACGCGTGAAAAAGTACAACCGATCGAGGTGAAAACTTCGCTCAAAGACGACATCAAAGACCTTGGCAAAAACGGTCCATGGTTTGTTCTTGTTGGGGCGGGTATTTC
>CAYYHS010000042.1:0-11797 GCA_964471785.1 uncultured Chitinophagaceae bacterium | reverse complement strand
TTCCGATCTAGTTAATCCTTGAAGCATCGAAACGCGGCTATGCAAGAATTCTTTTGGGTCTGGGTGGAAGCGCTACGAACGACGGCGGAATGGGCTGTGCTCGTGTACTCGGGACAAGGTTTCTCGACCGCAAAGGGGTTGAACTTCCGGATGGAGGGGGGAGTTTGTCGCGCATCGAGCGGATTGAGTTTGAGAGAGATGAGAGAAGAGACAAGATGGTTAAAATTGTCGCACTCTCAGATGTTACAAATGTACTCTGCGGACCGGAAGGGGCGGCGTTTACGTTTGCCGCGCAGAAAGGGGCTGCCGCTGAACAGATACGGGAGTTGGACGACGGTTTGAAACACTACGCATCTATTATAGAGCGCGACATCCATCGACGGGTTTCTGAGATTCCAGGCAGCGGAGCGGCGGGCGGACTCGGTGCGGGTCTCATTGCCTTCTCCGATGCAACGATAGAATCGGGCATTGATTTTATGCTCGATCTGGTCGGGTTCGATGAGCTCGTTCGGGAATGCGATTGCATCATTACTGCGGAAGGGATGATCGATTCTCAAACCCTTCGGGGAAAAGGGATCGAAGGTCTGGCGCGCCGCGCGCGAAAGTTTAATACGCCGGTCTATGCGTTTGCAGGAAAAATTAGGGGAGATAGGTCTCTCCTGCGATCGCAACTTGGCATCTACTCGCTTGACGAAATATCGCCGCATGAAACGCCGGTGGAAGAATCGATGAAAAACGCCGGCATATTTCTATGCGGGAAGATTAAGGCTGTTTTCTCTGCGCCAAATTCATAGGAGCTTAAGGAACTAGTTTTTATGAAAAGACTTGTGCTTGTTGCACTCGCTGTTTTCAATACTCCACTTTTTGCCGGCACGCCGCTCGTCGATCAGCTAGGGATCAAGGTTGTCGGACCAACGCGCCAATTCGCTTACACCAACAAACAAGCCGGAACATATTACGGAGAGGTGAACGGGCAAAATAGCGGCGGCTGGCAAGGATGGTACGTCAACGCAGAAAAAATCGTAGACGATTATTCGTTGGAGGCCGACGGAAGAACGCTCGATCGCAACAGCGCGTCCTCCGTGGTCTTCCCATATCAACTCATCCGCTCATATCCGGACAGCACTGATGAGTACTTTACGTTGCTGGACAGTGTCAATGCTTTTGTTGTGCAGGTCAGACGTCCCGGACCTGGGCTGGGCAGAGTAACAATGATGTTGCAGCTCTCCGAAAGTTACGAGCACGTGGAAGGCCCGGCGGGAATCGCGCTGTGGCGCAGAAAAATAGCTCCAAGAGACAACTCCATTCCATCGTGGGTAGGACTAGAGTCTATCGATGGTTCTGCCTGGACCACGTTCATTGTTGTGGCTGCATCCACGAAAGACGAAGCGGTCGTTCTTGGTGAGACCGAAGCCAGCCACGCGGAGATCTTTATCGATTCGCGCAAACAACGGATGGAAAACATTCTTCAGCGATCGTGGGTGGAGACGGAAAACGAAGATCTTAACATCGCCCTCATGTGGGCGAAGCTGTCGCTCGACGCCCTCATCATGAATCAATCGCAATCGGGTGTCCCGGTCAAAGGCATTTTCGCCGGTCTCCCCTGGTTCAACGACTACTGGGGACGCGATTCGTTCATCTCGCTTCCGGGGGCAACATTCGTCACGGGCGACTTTGCCGATGCTCGCGACATCCTACTTTCGTTCGCCAGATTTCAAGCAACGGATTCATCCAGCACGAACTTTGGACGAATCCCTAACATCGTTACAACAACCTCACTCGCCTACAATACCGCAGACGGAACGCCATGGTTCATCAAACAGGTGTATGACTATGTAAAATATTCAGGCGACACAACGATTCTCAGCATATTGTTTCCCGTCGTCGAGCGATCGATTGAAGGGACAATCAAGTATCATACAGATTCTCTCCGCTTCCTCACTCACGGCGACGCCGAAACATGGATGGACGCGGTCGGGCCCAACGGCCCCTGGTCCCCGCGAGGCAATCGAGCATGCGACATTCAAGCTTTGTGGTACGACCAATTGCTGATCGGATCGTTCATCGCTGACTATTTAGCAGAGTACCATCTTGCCGCGCGATGGAAGGCGATCGCGGATAGCGTCGAGAAAAATTTTAACAAATATTTTGTCGATCGGCATCGCGGGATCGTGTATGATCACCTGCAAGCCGATGGCAGTCCGTCCCGGGAACTGCGGCCGAATCAACTTTTCTGTCTTGACTTGCTGAATGCAGAAGACCTTCGGGAACGAGTCGTAAAAAACGTGACGGCAAGTCTGATCTATCCTCACGGCGTCGGCACTCTTGCGGCAACAGATTCAAATTTTCATCCATTCCACCATGACGAGCCGTACTATGTGCAAGATGCAGCCTATCACAACGGTATCGTCTGGAGCTGGCTGTACGGACGGGCCGTCTACGCATTGACGAGGAATGACGAGGAGGAATTGACGTACGAACTAACCAAAAACATGGTGCACCAGATACTTTACCGGGGCTGCGTCGGAACCTTGTCGGAACTGGTTGATGCGATGCCGCGTCCTGAGGAGAGCGAACCGCGTCTCTCCGGAACATTTTCGCAAGCATGGAGTCTCGCAGAATTCATCAGAAGTTTTTACCAGGACTACCTCGGCATCAGCGTCGATGCAACATCGCATTTCATTCGTGTCAACCCCAAGTTGCCGAGAGAATTAGGAAGTGTCTCGTTTAACATTCGGGTTGGAGATTCGCACATCAAAGCCTGCTATGAAGTGAGCGGCGATTCGATCCGCACCAGCCTTATCCCGGAGCGCCTCGGACAAAAATATGCAGTAAGTTATCTCTGGGTGTATCGGAACGGGGATGCGGCATTCGTCAATACAAGCGTAGCCCCTGCTGAAAGCCTGACCATTGCACATTCGTTGAACGCCTGTTCGGTGGAGAGGAATGGATCGGTGAATCCGTACCCGAACGGCTCAGCACCGTGGTTCTTAAAGGGTTTCTCATCAAAAGGTGCGTTCGAGGGACTGAAACTTGCTGCCCCGGCGTTTGACCCGAATTTCCCGACGCTCAGAGGTCCGGCATTCCCGGTATTAACTTTAGAAGAGATCCGCAGGTCGAATCCGTATGCGAAAACATTATTCGATAAAACCGACAGCTCGGGAGACGATAAAGGCATCTCCGGTTCGTATCAATATCCTGCGAACGTAAGTTTTAGAGCCGGAATTCTCGATATCACCCACGCGAACGTCCGATTCGACTCATCAAACATCTATTTCGCGCTCGAGTTTCGAAACCTGACGAACCCGGGATGGCACCCGGAGTACGGCTTTCAGCTCACATTTGCCGCTATCGCGATTCACCGGGGCAATGGCGGGATCATGGACGTCGGAAATAATTCACACTTCGTGCTTGACGATGCACACCGGTTTGACCGATTGATAACTGTCGGCGGCGGGATTCGGCTCACGGATGAAAACGGGAAGGTGTTGTGCGAGTACCTTCCACGGGCCGGAGATGAACGAAACCCGATCGGCAACGTGGCGAGAAAATCGATTGAGTTTAGCCTTCCCCTTAAGTATCTTGGAAAGCCGACAGCCCATTGGAAGATAACCATTCTCGTAGGGGCGCAGGACGATCATGGAGGCGCGGGAGTTGGAGAATTTCGTGAAGTCGACGGTTCCGCTACGGAGTGGAGCGGGGGCGGCAAGGTCCGGCAAATAGATCCAAACGTTTACGATACTCTCACCCTAGAACCTTGAGATCTCCATCTCAACAGGAGGCTTATCATGGCATTTGTCCTAACATTAATTATTGCAGTAGCAGCACTAGTTGCCTATCGTTCCTCACTTCACTCTCCCGATCGTCGACAAGTTGCAATGGTGGCGCTGTTGATCGCCGTCGCGTTTGGTTTGATGGCTATCGGCCAATGCTTAACGGTGGTCCCGGCAGGAAACGTCGGCGTCGTCGATTTCTTTGGAACGGTCTCACCGAACACGTTGAAGGCCGGTATTAATCCGGTTAACCCCCTCGCCCGTGTCATCAAGATGTCCGTGCAAACTCAGGAAATGAAAGAGGTGATGGATGTACCTTCGAAGGAAGGACTCACTGTTCAGCTGGAAGTGAGCATTCTCTATCATCTGAATCCCGAGAAAGCTGCGGATGTCTATAAGATGGTCGGCGAAAGTTACGAGAGCGTCATCCTTGAACCGCAGTTCCGGTCCGTAACACGAGGGGTGACGGCGAGTTACGAAGCGAAGGCACTCTATACGTCCGAACGCGAGGCCCTCTCCATACAGATCTTAAAGGAAATCGAAGCGGTCACGGAATTGCGCGGTGTCACCGTAGAGTCCGCACCGCTTCGTCGCGTGGGATTGCCTGCCGGTCTCACCCAATCCATCGAAGAAAAACTCGAGGCGGAACAGGCAAGCCAGCGGATGCAATTCATCCTCACGAAGGAGAAACAGGAAGCCGACCGCAAACGAATCGAAGCGCAGGGAGTCGCCGATTTCCAGAAAATTGTCGTGCAGGGAATCAGCGATCAGCTGCTGCGATGGAAAGGCATCGAGGCCACGGAGAAACTCGCCGCCTCACAAAACGCAAAGATCGTCATCATCGGTTCGGGCAAAGACGGCCTGCCGTTGATTCTCGATACGAAATAAGGACTATCGAACCGCTCTTGTGTATTCCTTAAATCTCATACGGGTTGTTATCTTCCTCGTCGCGGCGGTCGGATTCTTCGCAGTGCTTTGGATGATTCTACGGAAGCACGCGCTAAAGGGATTTGGATTGATCGCGGCGGGGTTCGCCCTGGTTTACGTAAACATTGTCATTGCATCGCTTCTGAACAGCAGCATCGTTCCGGCGGGCTGGAACGATAGAATCCTCCCCTCTATCAGCTTCATCACCGGATATTTCGGACTAACGATAGGCCTCTTTCTTCTCCTCCTCGGTAATTACAGGCTGGTCCGCTTTCTTCTCCCTCAGGGTTCTGAACACTATTCCAGCCTTGTCGAAAATTCTCTCGTCGGCGTCGTTGTGATCCAAGACGGAGTGTTCCAGTTTGTGAATCCGAAGCTTGCCGATATCTTCGGGTATTCGCGCGAAGAACTAATCGGAAAGTCCATCGACGACCTTACCGCTCATGAATCGCTTGCAACGGTCGAACAAAACATCCAGAAGCGTGTGAGCGGCAAAGAATCCGCGATGCATTATTCTTTCATCGGGCTAAAAAAGGACGGGACAAGAATCCGGGTGGAAGTGTACGGTTCACGAACGACGTATAACGGCAAACCTGCTGTACACGGCACCCTTCTGGACACAACACTAAAGGAACGTGCCGAAGAAACTCTTCGTGAATCGGAGTCGCGATTTCGTTCTGTCGTTCAAAGCCTCGGAGAAGGATTGGTCATCACCGACGCGGATGATACCGTACGGTACATCAATTCCCGTATGTCCGACCTGTGCGGGTATACCGCAGAAGAAATGATCGGCAAACCCGCGTACTCACTTCTCCTTCCCAAGGAGGAGTGGCATACCATGACAGAGCGAAATCAAAATCGGGCGAAAGGCGTGTTCGAACGGTATGAAGTGTTGATGAAACGGAAGGATGGCACCCGATTTTGGGCGGAAGTGAACGCGGCTCCCTACCGCGACACTGGCGGGGTTATCATCGGAACGCTGGGGGCCGTCACCGATATTCAGGAAAGAAAGCGGGCCGAAGCGCTTCAATCTGCACTCTACCGCATCGCGGAGAAAACTCACTCGACGGTTGACCTGCAGGATTTTTATTCTTCTGTTCATGCTATCATCAACGAATTAATGTCGGCGACGAATTTTTATATTGCGCTCTACGAGGCTTCGGCGAACACTCTGAGTTTCCCTTATTTTGTGGATGAAATAGACCTGCAGCCACAGCCGAAAAAACTGGGGAAGGGACTTACCGAGTACGTTCTTCGTACCGGACAGCCTCTTCTCACCTCGCCCAAGGTCTTCGAGAAGATGCTCCGTTCCGGTGAGGTTGAGTCGATCGGAGCTCCGGCCATCGACTGGCTCGGCGTGCCGTTAAAGGCCGGAGGCATCACCTTCGGTGCGATTGTTGTCCAAAGCTATCACGAGTCGATCCGCTACGGTCAGAAGGAACAGGAGATCCTCACCTTCGTGTCGCAGCACATCGCAACGGCGATACAGCGGAAGGCGGACGAAGAACGGTTCCGGGCAATATGGGAACACTCGGCAGACGGCATGAGACTTACCGACGAAGTAGGAAAAATCGTGACGGTCAATTCCGCGTTCAGCAAAATCATGAAGCTTCCACAGGACAAACTCGTCGGGGAATTTCTTTCCGTCACCTTCAAGGAGCCCGAGGGAGAACGGATGCTAGAAGAGTACAAAAAGGGGGTCGCCGCCGAAACCCTGCCGCCGCGTTTTACCGGCGACCTTACCCTTTGGAACGATGAGGAAGTGGCTGTCGAGATCTCGAATTCCTACATTATTTTCAGCGCCAATCATAAGATGGTGCTCAGCGTTTTTCGAGACACCAGCGAACGAAAGCTCCTCGAGAACCAGCTCCTCCACGCACAAAAAATGGAATCGATCGGAGTGCTTGCCGGAGGCATTGCGCACGACTTCAACAACGTCCTTTCGATGATCCTTACGTCGGCGGAGATGTTGAAAGCAAAGACACGGAACGATCAGACTCTTCAACATTACGCAGACATGGTAGCGACTGCGGCAGAACGCGGCGCCGCAATCGCCAAGCAGCTGCTGCTGTTTGCCCGGTCGGAAAAAGGAAAGCTCAAGCCGATGACTGTTTCGTCGGTCGTCCTCGAAGTGCAGAAACTTCTCGAGCATACGCTGCCGAAATCAATCTCGATCAAATCCGAAATCGAATCGAGCGATGCTGTGATCCTCGGCGACTCCGATCAAATTCACCAGGCGCTGCTTAACCTTGCCTTGAATTCCCGCGACGCCATCGTAGCGAAGTCCCCCAACGGGACAATCGTGTTCCACGTTGGAACGATAAATTACGCCGAGCTGCAAAAGAAGTTTCCTCATATTCAGCAGCAGGAGTATGTCTCCCTCAGCGTGCGGGACAACGGGATCGGCATGGACGAGGAAACTCTATCGCGCATTTTCGAGCCTTTTTATTCTACAAAAGGGAGAGGGAAAGGAACTGGCCTGGGGCTTTCAATCGTTCACGGCATCGTGAATAACCATAATGGTGTGATCGATGTCTCCAGCATTCCCTCTGCGGGAACGGTCATGACTTTTTACTTCCCGCTTGTCGCTGCCCGGCCTGGAAAACCAGCCCGCAGCCGGGAGCCGAAAGATCTTCCGCAAAGAACCGAGGACTCGCAACCTCCGACGATTCTCGTGGTGGACGACGAACAGGTGCTCCGTGAAATGCTCGTGGAAATTCTAGAGGGGAAAGAGTATGCAGTCATCTCTGCTTCCAACGGGGTCGACGGAATCCAAAAATACCTTGCTCACAAAGAAGAGATTGAAATTGTGATTTCGGATATTGGTATGCCTCTTATGGGAGGGGAAGAATTCTTCGAGAAACTTAAAGAGATCGACCCTCTTGTCAAAATGATATTCATGACAGGCTACCTGGAGGAAGACTCAAAGACCGGAATCCTCCGCAGGGGCGTCAAGAGAATAATTCACAAGCCGTTCCGGATCGAGGAAATTGTTGATGTTATCGATGAAGTCCTCTACAAATAGTCAGACGGTGAGTGGAGCGCGCCCCGTACCGCCGGCTCTCCTCCCAATTCCCCAAATCGCAATCGAAACCGCCAGTCCCGGGTACATCGGTTCAATAGAAAAAGGGTAACTCCCCCCGTTCAGCTGTCCCCACACCAGCCACCCCGTCGAAAATCCCCAACCAAGTACCATTGCTGAGAAAGCAAACGGAGCGGTGATATTCAGTCGTCTGAAATACGTTGCGATGAGCGGAACGAGAAGTCCCGGTATGATTGCGGTCCCAATAACGTACCAGAGCTTGACAACTGAAGGGATCCAGAACGCCATCGCAACGGCAAATAGAGCGGTGAACACCAGTCCAAATTTAGTCCAGAGAGTTATTGCCGCAGAGCGGATGTCGCTCCGTTCGGCCGAGAGAAGGCGGCCGACGATGTCGTTGCCGATCGTCGATGCGCCGATGAATGTGAGGCTGCTCAGTGACGACATGATTGTCGCAAGCATGCCGATGTAGAACATCCCTTTCGCGACCGACGGCAATGTAACCTCGGCGAGGAGCGGATACGCAAACATCGGATGCTGGAGGTTCGGGAGCGCTGCGCGGGCGTAGAGTCCCGCCGTGCTCGTAAAAAAATCGAAGACAAACCAGCATAACGTCGAGAGAAGGATCCCCCTCTGGGCAGTTGCCCCGTCCTTGGCGGCATAGCAGCGTTGATAAAATGCTGGATCGACCAGCGTCCAGAGCGCGATGAAGAACCAGACGAGAATGTACTGAATTGAATTGCCGCCGTGCCAGGTCAAATGCAGCGGCGGCAGATTCCGTTGAAGAAAACCGAGTCCGCCAAATTTTGCATAGGCAAACGGAACAATAAGTGCGAAGCCTGCGAACATTAAGATAAACTCGAGAACGTTAGCATTGACGTCGGATCGGAATCCGCCATAATAAAGGTAACACACTGTTAGAAAAGTGCTGAGAACAATGCTGGTGAAAAGGCTTAGCCCGAAGATCAGCTGAACGAGAACCCCCAGCATCAGGACATAGGGAGCCGGAGAAATGAGGACAAAGGTAAGCATCGCACCAAAGAGCGAGGTTTTTGCGTCGTAGGCCTCGAACAACCGGTCTGGAATTGTGACAAGATTTGTCCCCCTCGCTTTCTTGGCCAGGAACAGCGCAAAGACAACGGCAAAGAAATAATACGGAACTCCAAAAACCACCCAATTTGAGATACCGTATTGATACGAATACTCTCCGACACCGAGTATTCCTCCATACCAAGTCGAAACCAGGGTGGCAACAAAAACAGGCAGCGTGAGCGAACGGCTTGCCAGAAGATATTCGTCTGTATCCGTTTTTTCCTTCCGGGCAGAGCGATAGCCTACAAAGAGCACGGCGGCAAAATAGAGAAGGATGAGAAGGATGTCGATGAAGGAAAAGGAAACCATTAGCAGTGGTCTGTTAACAGTGAGCAGTAAACATTGAGCAATCAACAATGAACTGTGATCGAATTGCAAATGTCCTGATAGAGTTTTCCGCGGCCAAGATTACTTAATTAGCATCGACCGCGAAAAATAGAAGACTTCCCTTCGTAACGGATATTTCTATCGGAGATGAGGCTACCCGGTTACTGGTGCCTTCACGAACGCCGAGCTCGAGCGACTCATTGCTCAGGGGAAATTGGAGGCCTTTCGTGGTAATTCCATCGCAGCGTCCCAGGGGCATCAACGAGACTACTGACCCGATCGGGAGATCAAATTCAGAGTTTCGATCAAGGATCCGGATATTACATGACGAGTCTAAAAACAGGAGATGCAATCGTTTATGGTATTTTTTTAGAATGCTGAAGTTGGCATATGAGTGGTCCGGCCTCCCTCCCATTGCGCCGATGACAACAACATTCCGATAATGGTACTTCAGCAGGTAGTCCAGAGCTTTTTCCAGGTCCGTGCTGTCCTGGCTCTCCACACGAATTGTTTTCACCTCAGAGTAGAAAGTCCTCGTTGCCGGTGCAATGGAATCCAGGTCTCCGATAATAACATCTGGTATGATCCCGAGTTTCCGCGCTTTATTCGCCCCGCCATCCGCGCAAACGATGAACGGGTTCCCCTCCAGCAACAACTTCACTCTTTTTTTGGGGAGAACTTCGCCGTTGCAGACAACCAACGCGGTGCGTCTTTTTCCTTTTCTTTTTGGACTTCTTTTCATATGATTACTCACAATTGAGCAGCTACGCCGATAACATAACTTCTCTCCGCGGCCGGAAAGAAAAGATCGGCAATTCCCGTTTGCATGTACAGCGTGTTGAAGAGATTGCGCACTTCGCCCCGAAGAGTCAGATTGGCGCCTCCGACAGCGGGAAGTTTATAAAGCGCTTCAAGATTGAACACCGTATAGGCGTCGTTCTTATTTGACTCGATTTTGAAATTATCCGTATAGAACGAAGCGACATATTTTGCCGAAAGCGAGAGCGTCGCCTTCTCTGTTTGATAGTTTAAGAAGAGATTTCCCATAAGACCCGGAAACCCTCCTATCGGATTGCCATCCAATCTCGTACCGAAGACAGCCCCTGTCGAGTCTACGCTGAGATATGTCTCTTTGATGATTTTGTTGGAAGAAATTGAGCCATTCCCGCTGAGTGAGAATGAGTACGGCAATCGCACAGAGCCGTCCAACTCAAATCCGATGTGGCGGGTGCGGTCTGCATTCCCGACAATCGGAATTCCGAAGCGATTGAGTTTTCCGTTGGGCACCAATTCATTCGTAAACTCCATCCAGTAGACATTCACGGTACCGGTTGCTTCGCTCGACTTGTAACCTGCTCCGAGCTCGAAGTCGAGGAGCTGTTCCGGCTTCACCAAAGGTTTAGTGTAATCATACACGGTGTCGTTGTTGACGATTTTCGTATCGAACTGCGGCATGATGGTTGGATCGTATGCTGCGTTCTCTGCGTCATAGAGATTGCTCAGGGGCGGTTCGTGCGAAGTGTACGCAGCAGAAACGTATGCGTTCCATGCATCAGTGATGTTGTAGTTAACTCCAAATCGGGGGTTTAGAAAATAGTATGGCACGGTGAACGAGTTGCCTAGGAACTCTTCATTATTGATTTTGTATTGATTGTATGCAAACTGAATATCTGCCATCAAAGAGATATTTCCCTCGAAGCGGTACGCCTCTTTCGCGTAAAGGGAGGCCATGGTTTTTTCGGCATCATACTGATAGAACCTGTAATTGACATCGAAATTTGCGGGAAGACTGTCGGCTCCCAGAATTTGCCCCCAGTGCGTTCCCTTGTGGAAGCGGAGTTCCCCTCCGATTGTTAATTCATTATTGCTCCCGGTCCATTCGTAGCGCGGCAGCCATCCCCACTGAGCCAGGTCTATCCCTGCTCGCACCAGAGCCGTCGAGAGATCCTGTGAAGGATGGAATCCATGCGCCTGGTCGATGCGAAAAGTCGCCGTGTCGCCGTACTCGTCAAAGTCGAACCAGCCGTGACCCTCATAATAGAAGAACGTGTTGCTGAGCTTCTGCGTTTCAGAGATCTTCCATTCATTGAGAATTTCGTAGTGAGGCTGTGTGAACTGTTCATTCTCTTCGGGTTGGCGGATCAAGCCTTCGTCGTTGATGTTCATTCTTCTCAGCTTGTAATCCTCATTGTATGATTTCGGCAAGCCGTTATACACCAACTGGTCCTGCAATGGACCGCCGAAAAAGTGGATTCGCGTCGTCGTGTTTTCCCCGAGCAACAGCGCTCCGAAAAAGTACGAGTCGAGTGTCGACCCGGAATGAATCCGGTATCCATTAGAAGTGATCTGTCCCAGTTTGCCGTAGAGCATGTACTTGTTACCGACCAGACCGGAGTTAAACGAAGCAGAGAGTTTTTTCATGGTCATTGGGAGAGACTCGCTGCTGTCGCTATATTGTTGAAAGCCGAAGATGCTTTCGAACTTCACGTATGGTTTTGGGGTGAACGGATTGGTAACCACGTTGATATAGCCGCCGATCGCCGGAGGGCCGTAGAACGCACTCCCCGCTCCTCGCTGCACCTGAACATTTGAGGCGCTCGCAAGAATATCCGAAACATCGAGCCAATACATGCCA
>CAYYHS010000041.1:7194-11855 GCA_964471785.1 uncultured Chitinophagaceae bacterium | reverse complement strand
ATGAGCCGGTAAGCCCGGCGAATGAAACGGTGAGGGTCAGCGGCCCATTGTTCTTACAGGTGATCGATTGGGCAGATGCGGCACCGACGGTCTGCGTTCCGAAATCAAGATTGTTCTTAAGAAAGACCAGAGAATTTCCGAAATTGGCTTCTGTCACCCCGCGATTGCTCCCGGCAAAAATTACCCCCGGCGCCTGACCGCTTGTTGCGAGTGAATAGTACAAAGTGGCAGTATCGCCACCGAGAGAGCTCCATGTTTTTCCGGCGTCCGTACTCCTTTGAATTCCCTCCGGTCCATCGCAGATGCTCCTGATTGAATTGCTCGAGTCGATAACCATATCGAAAGCTGCTTTTCCCAGCGCATCCCAATTCAACCCACCATCTGTCGTCCTGTAAACCGAAACCAAGTTCGTCCCGGCGATCGTTGGAAGGTACATCACGTTCGCGTTGGTCGGATCGACACGCGGATGGATACCGAGAAGCGGGTACAGGGTCCCGCCAACGGTCACGTTCAACGGCAAATTTCCACTTTTCGCCGTCCATGTTTTTCCCAAGTCGGTCGATTTCCAGAGGCCATTGGCTGAGAAATAGACGGTCGTCGCACTTGCAGGATCAAACTCAATGTTTTCGATCAGATTTGACTGCAGGATCTTTTGAGGCGCCGTCAGGGAATTCCACGTAACCCCGGCGTCCGTGCTGCTCATGAATTCGCCCGTCAGCGCGCATACCATGAGGTTGCGCGAATCAACAGGCGATATCTTGATCGTGCCATCCTCGAAGTTACTGTTAAACGGCGAGAGAGAATCGTGCGGTACATTCTGCATCGAAAGCTTTTGCCAGGTCCTCGCAGTGTCAATGCTTTTGTACAAACCGCATACGTTGCCCGCGTAGAGGACATTGCTGTTCTTTGGATCCGCAACAACTGCCCGGACGTACGGATTCTCCAATCCCGAGTTTGCCGGCAGCCACGTAGTTCCGCCATTTGTTGATTTGAACACCCCGCCGCCGTACACACCGGCAAAGAGATAGCCGGGGTTCGAATTCATCACCGCAACTGTTCGAACGAACGCATTGTTGAGCCCGAAATTCTTTCGCGACCACGACCCTCCGCCATCATTGCTGATGTAGATTCCGTCAGACGTTGCCAAGTATATTTTCTTAGGATTCGAAGCCGGAATGAAGATTGAATTCACATCGACGGAAGCTTTGAAGAGTGATGCCCATGATATGCCTGAATCGGTTGAACGATAGAGCCCGCCACGAACGGGCTGCGGCGGAGATGTCCATTCGTTCCCGTTCGTCCCAAGATAGATCGTATCGGTCGAAGCGCTGCCAAAGGCCGCTGAAGCCTGCACGACCGGATCATCAAGGACCGATCCGGCGAGAGTTGTCCACGGTATCCCCCCCGGGCAAAAATATTCGCCAGCAGCAGTACCGGCAAATAACCCGACTCCCGTGATGAACAGGATTGAATGAATGCGGAGAGAATTCCCCGACAACCCGTTGTTATTGACGAAGGCCGACCAATTAATTCCCCCATCACTTGTCCTGAACACCCCGGCATTATCCGAACCGGCATAGGCGATAATAGCGCCGGCCTGACTTGCCGGGTCGATTACGAGAGCGGTAATCACTGCAGTCGTCGGCAGCCCCGCGGAGATCGACGCCCACGTTCGCCCCGCATCGGTGCTCTTTACCACTCCCTTCCCTCCCTGTGTTTGTGAACGCCCATCTGCAGCGTAGATGACTGAGTCGAGTGATGGAAAGATTGCGAGGGTTGAAGTCGGAGTTGCGAGCGCCGTGAGCGACCAACCCAATCCCCCATTGTTGCTGACATACAATCCCTGGCTCGTGGCGGCGTACACGAGGCTCTGATTCTTCGGGTCGAACACTACGTCGTTCACCTGGATAGAACCGGCCAGCGTGTGCGACCAACTAGAGCCGCCATCGAGTGAGGTGTAGAGACCGTCGGAGCGTGTGCCAATCAGAACTACCGCGTCATTCGTAGTACCGCGAATAACGTTGACAATTCCGCCATCGGGTCCGATTGCGGAGACCCTGAGTCCCTGAGCGTGGAGGGATTGAAGCGAGGAGAGCGTTAAGATAAATAGTATGACAATGCTATTTCGTAGCAAAAGTCTCATTGATTCCTGATTCTATTTCGGAGGCGTCGGAGGAACCGGCAAAGGTGCGGCAACCGAAGTCGGCTGAGGTGAAGAACTGGGACCAGGCACAAATCCGGAGTTCACGTTGGTCGTTGTCGTTGTCACCCTTTCCGAAACCGCACTCATGCTTTCCCTCACGGCGGTGCTGCTCGGCGGAGGAGGCACGGCTGCCGGCGTTTGAACTCCGGCTCCGCTCGAAGGTGAACTGCTTTGCATCAGCTGTTGGGTCTTCTGGGCCGTTGCCAGGTTCGACTTGGCCTGGGAAAACTTCGGGTCCGACTGAACGGCACCCGAGTACGCCTGCACCGCCTGCACGTACATTCCTTTGTCTTCGTAGTCTATTCCTTGAGAGTATTGCAGGAACGCGAAGAAATTCTCCGTCGGTATCTCAAGAATTGCTTCTCTCTCTTTATCCGTTATTTGAATCTTCAGTTCATCCAATATTTTGAACACGAGTTCTTTCTCGAGACGGAAGAACTCGTTCATATTTCCGCTGATGTCGGTTACTCCATCCAGATTTCCTGTCTTCGTTCGGGCGACCAGTGCATCGATCCTCATTTTCTCTGGGGTGAGGTCGTAGAATGTTCCCTTCACAAGCCGGTATGCTCCGAGGAGCTTGCCGAGGCGGGGAGCCGACCTCTCATCGACCAGGTTCGATTCGCTGAAGTTTAATTCTTCCATCAATTTCTGCAGCCGGAGCCTCTCGACGACTCTCACTGATTGGACCTTTGAGAAATCGGTAATCATCATATCAGCAATCCCCTTTTGAAGAGGATCGAGGTTCCGCATGTTTCCCTTGTTCTCAAAATATAAGACGGCGATCGTATTGGTGGGAATGGATGCGACATCGAGCTGCGATTCCTCAACCAGCGCCTTCTTTGCCTCGATGTCCATCTGTTGGCGATACAGGATTTTAATCCGGGCTTCCACAATATCCCGGTATTCTCCGTAGACCGTCAGCTCTTGGTATCGTCGGTAGTACTGAATGGCTTTAGGATAGTCGACTACGCCTTCGTAACACGAGGCCAGATAGTAAACCGCCTGGTCATCCTCCGGATCCATCGAAACGGAACGATCCAACCAAGGCTCAGCCTCGGCATAATATTTCTTGTTATAAAGGCCAATGCCGAGATACTTTAAAAAGAGAGGATCGTTAGGATTACGGGCGAGGTTGGATCGGGACAAAGTAATCGCTTCGTCATTCTTCCCCTGTTCGAGCAATCCGGACGTCACCTCGTAGGATGTGGGGGCGCATGCGGAAAACAGGAGAAGCAACGGGAGTAACAGATGCGCGGAAGGAGTTGTGCGCTTGAAGCAGGATTGCATAGTGATCATTGAAAGAGGTTGGCACTTCCCTTAAAAAGCACAAACCAAACGTATTGTTACGCTTCTCTTCGCGAGCTAATATTGCAAAAAAAGGGCCGGTTGTCAAGGAAGGGCTCGGACCAAAGGCTGCAGCAGAATGCGTTAATTCCGCTGAAATCGCCGTATTCTTGGTTCCGTAGATTGACTTCTGTGACGAATTTCACAATATTCAAAACGTCAATCCCGATCGGAAAATAATGGAATCATCATCAAGAGGCACCGTCTTTCTCACCGGCTCAACCGGGTTCATCGGATCAAGCGTTATTCAATTGCTTTGCCGGCATGGGTGGAAGGCGCGGGCACTGGTCCGAGACACGAAGAAGGCGAGGTCAATATTCGACAAATGGCAAACAAGCAATGACGGGCAGATCGAACTTGTCGCGGGGGACTTATTTGCCGGGACTCCCTCCGAACGGATGAGCCTCTTTCGTCAATGCCTGAACGGCGCCCATCTCGTGATCCATCTTGCCGAAGCAAAGTCAAGGGTCAGAGATTCTGATGCGAAGAATATTAAGTCATTCGGACTCCTCCTTGAGGCGGCGGCCGAATCCAAAAATCTGAACCGATTCGTTTTTATTTCGGCCTTTATGGCAGGAGGACTTCCCCAGCCTCTCCCGAAGGTATTAACTGAGGAGATGACAGGTGTTCGATTTCCGGATCCTTACTATAGCTGGAAAGGATCGGCAGAGCGACTACTCATCAAGACGGCGAAGGATTCACGATTTAGCTATTCAATCATCAGGCCAGCCCTGGTCTATGGACCTAATGCCGATTGGCTAGTGCCTATGCTGACGGCGATCAGGAATTTTGGAAAATTCTACCTTCCCCTCCCCAATGGGGGATCGGCTTTGCTGGGAACCGTTCATGTAGAGGATGTTGCCAATACAATTGCATCGGCGGGATGGAGCAAGTTTGCGGAGAATCAAATCGTGCACGCGGTCGACAACGGCGGCACCACCTATAGAGATTGGATCACGACCATTGCGGAGTCCGCAGGATGGAAAGTCAGGATTGGCAACATCCCTGCCTCCGTGACGAACGGGGCGGCGAAAGCAGCCGATGGGGCCGCGGCTATCTTCGGTCTCCATTACGGCGCTTTTCTTTGGGCCCAGGTACTCTCAGAGGGATGCGG
>CAYYHS010000041.1:0-7094 GCA_964471785.1 uncultured Chitinophagaceae bacterium | reverse complement strand
TCGGTCTCCATTACGGCGCTTTTCTTTGGGCCCAGGTACTCTCAGAGGGATGCGGATATTCAAACGAAAAGATGAAACAGATCATTGGGAACCTTAAGAACCCAACCATCCGCGAAGGAATTCCTGGAATGATGGAATGGTTTAAAACACATCACTCCTGAAGACATATCGCTCTGTCCTTCTCTCATCCATCATCCATCTTCCATCTTCCTACATCCCTCCCCCTTACTTTTCTATCGGCGCATTAATCAGATTTCCCCACTCAGTCCACGATCCGTCGTAGTTTCGCACTTTTGGATACCCGAGCAAGTACTTAAGCACGAACCAGGTGTGCGAGGAGCGCTCGCCGATGCGGCAATACGCCGTAATCTCTTCCAGATCCCGCTTCACCCCCTTCGACTCATAAAGTGACTTAAGCTCTTGAGCAGTCTTAAAGGTTCCATCCTCATTTACCGTTTGGGACCAGGGAATATTTTTCGCCCCCGGAATATGTCCGCCGCGGAGCGAAAGTTCAGCAATTCCCGGAGGGGCGATGACTTTTCCCGTATACTCATCAACCGACCGGACATCCACAAGTCCATGGGAATGATCGTCGAGCCGTGCATAAACAAAATCTCTGTGGGCGCGCAGATCATTGTGAACCTCTCCGACCTTGTAAGAAGTCTTAGTATACTGAGGCACATTCAGAGTCAGCGGCTTCCCTTCGGCAACCCATTTCTTCCTTCCGCCGTTGATCAACCGGACATCTTCGTGACCGTAATATTTCAGCAGCCAGAACGCATAGGCCGCGAACCAGTTATTGTTGTCGCCGTACAAAATCAACCCTGTCTTCGGCGTGACACCAGATTCGCCAAGGAATTTCTCGATCTGTTCTTTACTTAGAATGTCCCGTCGTGTTTGATCCTGCAATTGTGTTTTCCAATTCCACCCGATGGCTCCCTCGATATGCCCCTTATCATATTCCCCCGTATCGACGTCCACTTCAACGAACCTTAACGCAGCATCCTTTCTGTGCTCGAGCGCCCAGTCGGTTGTCACAAGCACGTTGGGATTTGCATATCCATCAACTGAAGCCATACTTCCTCCTCAATAGTTTTGAAATAAGTGCATCTTTTAAAAAACTTGTTTTCATTCCAGCCAGGGCGAAGATCTAAATGGATCGCAGGACGGAGCTGTCGCCTAATCTGGCGGCCATTTAAATTGCCGGATCCGTGTTCTTTCGGCGGTGGCTCAGTTTGTCATTCTCTCGATTGCAGGAATCCACATTTTGCCTTATTGCTATCCAAATGGATGCCCGCATTCGTGGGCATAGCATGCTTCGACTCAAACTGAAGCAACACCGTTTTTTCGATCAACCTCGGTCTTGTCTGACTAATCCAACATCAGTTGTTCACAACCCGCTTGAGAGCTTCCCGCGTAAAGAATGATATTCTCCGCAGTCTCAAGTACAGGTAACATCCAACACAGAAATTCACGGTCAGGTTAACGAATGCGAGAAGGACAACCAGAAATGCAAGGGTCCATCCGATAACTGGAGATCCTGCAACAGTCAAAGCATAGAACGATACTGCCAGAAATACGCCTCCCAGACCTTGGGCGAACAAATGCTGAACATTGTCTTCCTCGACAATGTCGGGGTGAACGATCCCGAGAGGCCGAAGAAGATGAGCGTAGAGCAGCTTGAAAGCTCCCGCGGAAGGAACTACCGTCCCAATAATCATGACGAGAGAGACAAGGGCAACAAGCCACTCGAGCTTCAAAGCGAACGCGATCACGAGAAGCGTGACAATCGAGCCCTGGTTAATTTTGAGAGCCGTCCGATCGACGCGTGAAATTCCGGTTGGCATGAATCTCTATCCTTTCAGTGTTGGTGAAAATAAAAAACCCTCTTCATGACGGAAGAGGGTTCGTTTGTCTTTAAACTTGTCCTTCGCTTTTACGCGGCGACTGCGATCCTTTCGCTTCCATCAATAACCCGTGATCCGGGACAGCAACAACACTCCGCACAACAGCGAACGCCGCAGAGCTGATTGATGGATTCGATATGAATAGGATTGAATGGCATTAGCATATAATCTACTATTCTTAGAACAATAGTCAAGTTTTGAAAGTGCCCGAATGAAAGGAGTTATCGTCTACGGCTCGCATCCTTAATTCGTTCCCAATCAGAGATTGGGAACGAGAATGAACAAAGTCCTTGTCCTCTCTATCTCGTTTCCAAAATCCGTTTGGGAACAATCATTGCCGTAAACTCTTCATCCCCCGCCTGCCAATGTCGGCTACATCCGAACGTCACGACCGAGGGGTGCTATCTTCTCTAGCAACGCATCAACAATTGGCGCCGACATTAAGAGAATTCCGGCAATGAAAATGGGCCAGTTAAACTCTGTCGGCAAACTCGTGCGGAGGTCTCCCCTCCCCAAAAGGGTAACCTGTAACGAGTGCTCCATGAAAGCGTAGAGCGCAATCACGATGCCGGAGCAATGCAGAACCCAACTCAACGTGTGCACAGAGTATCGGATTCCGCTAAAATCGCTCCGAGCCATCTGGGCACCGAGATAAATCAGTACTAACGAAACGAGCATTGGGGCCAGAACGGGACCCCACCATGGGAGCGGCAGCAAAAACAGCACGTCCCAGTCGAACATTGTATGAGGCCATCCGACAATTATTTTCAGAAAAAGATAATAGAAAATATCCCACACACCAAAAGCAACTATGAAATATCCGAATCTGCTTCGCCACGACTTGCCCGCCAACCACCCGGCAGCAGCAAGCATCACGATGGTGGCAGTCTCGCGAATGAGCTCCGTAAGTCCAAGGAAATCGGCCTCAGGCATCGGAGCGAACTGGTAGGGTTCTACACGATGCAACAGTGTTCTCAGATATGCCACGCATGCCGCTTCTACCCAGGCCATCGCGACAGCGTAGACGACAACAACGGTGAGCCGTTTTTCAGTGATCATGATTCCTTTGTGGCTGGCGTTTGTATCGTGCAGTTGAGGTGCGTTCTTGGAGCAAAGTTATTTCCTCAGAAGCGCCCTGATCCAATGCAAGCCGATCAAAACGGCGATGACAAAAGGAATTGCAAGTCGGGGCGCCTTATCGTTGACAGACAGATCCATTGCTGCTGTCCGCGCAGGCTCGTTCTTGATCATAGCGCTGCTCCCTCGCCAGCCTTCACTGGATGTTGGGCGGTCTTTTGAGATTGCGCGACGAACTTCCCTAAGTATACTCCTCCGAAGGCCGGAATGAGCGCTATGAATGATCCGGCACCATCCGGCAGCAAGAGATCTGTCTGGTGAGTCGCGGCAAGCCAGACAAATTGCGAGATCGGCACAAACATTCCCAACACCAGGGCGTATTTCCACACGTTATGATGAACGACAAACCCGATGAAGAAACCGAACGAGAGAAGGAGCAATACCGGAAACTGGGGTTCCGAAGAGTTGAGATTAACAAAAGCGGTGAGCCATCCGAGAAACAGGGAAGTCGTCAACGCAAATTGAGCAGGGCGAAAATATGCGACAACGACTCCCGCAAGGAATACAAGTACGAGTCCGTTAAATCCGACAACTGTGAACAAAAGTTTGACCGGCATCTGCAGCCTCTTTCATAATGTTGGACATGTTGGATTATTTTCGATTCCCGACAAATCTTGCGGCAAGGTAGAAATCCATCACAACCTTTCTGACGCCGCTACACGACAAACCGCAGAGAACAAAGAGATACCGGTCCCACAACGATGAAAAAACGACAATAACAAGCAGGCGAACCGGAGGTTTCTCATTTGCTTTGCCGGATCAGTTTTTCGAGGGCATTAAGATGCTCTGCAAACGCCCTCCGTCCCGGTGGCGTGACCGAATAGGTGGTGAGAGTTTTCTTTCCTACAAACTCTTTTTCCACCTTGACGTATTTTTTGTTTTCAAGGAGGGCGATATGCGTGGCCAGATTCCCGTCAGTGAGATGAAGCATTTGCTTCAATGAATTGAAATCCGCAGACTCGTTCACTACCAGGATCGACATCACAGCAAGGCGAACACGGTTCTCAAAGGCTTTATTGAGACTTTCAACAATATCTTTCACTTTTCGTACTTCAGGTACATAAACACTCCATAGAGAATGTGCAGCACGCCGAACCCTGCACACCAGAAGATCAAGCCTTCGTCAGGCCACATTGCTCCGATCAAACCGAGGCATATCTCGCTGAGGCCCAGGTAACGGATTTCTCTCAGCGTATACTTGCTGGCATTCAAGAGAGCAAGGCCGTAAAAGATCAACATGGCCGGGGCGATGAGCGAATAAAAGCCGTGATAGAGCTGGATGGCGCAGAACGCTCCTCCGGCCGCGAGTGGAATAAAGAGATTCACGACAAGATATTTCGTAGCGGCAGTCCACACCTCAAGGCCTCTTCGCTTTGCCATGCGGGTGGAAAAATAGGTTGCGAGCCCTATTGCGCACAGCAACGTGACGATTGCTTCAAGGCAGTATACCAAAAGCGTTCCAGCATCAGTACCCTCCGACCCCGGCTTCGCCAATTGTATCCGGGCGATACCATATGCCGCAATGCCGACCGCGCCGGCGCTCACGCCCGACAGCCCGCTCAGGGAAAGGAACTTTGAGGATTGTTCCATTAAGGATCTGATTTCGGCTATATCTTTAAGTCGATTATCGATAGAGGCCATGGCATTTCACCGCTGTCGTGAGAGAATTCATTACCTATTACACTTCGCCGCAAAGCACTTTCTACTACAAAGTTAATAGCCTGAATGAGAAAGTCAAGGGAAATATTTATGGGCAGTGACTTAATTTGACTACAACGCTTCACAGTGCCAGCGTCAAACGCTATCACGTACGGGGAAGGGGTAGGATCTGCAGTTTCTGTTTTAGAGGCAAAGGAATTGGATCGCGAGACCGCATGCCAGCACCGTCAGGCCGGCAAGGGCGTGGCTGTAGCGTTCAAGCTTTCCAACCGGGAGAAGGGAAAGTCCGAATAACGAGGTGAGCACAACCGTGAGCATGGTGGCAATGGTGATGATGCCGAAAATAATGCCGACCGCGGCGACCTGGCCGTAATGTCCTTTCGCCGCTGGATACATAAGGATAGGAATGAGCGGTTCGCATGGGCCGAAGACGAATACTGTAAAAAGGATCCATGGCGTCATCGACTCTTTTTCCTCCTCATGGACGTGGAGATGTTCCTGATGATGAGTGTGCTCATGAGTATGAAACGTCCCGTCCGGGTGAACGTGAACATGGTGATGAGGTTTATTCCTCACTGCCCTGCGGATCCCCCATACCAAGTAGACGAGGCCGAAGGCTATAAGAAACCAGCCGGCAAAATTCCCCCGCAACGATTCGATCCATTGCAAATGCATTACTGCAACGCCGAACATAATTCCGACGATGCCGAGAACAACCGAACTGCCGACATGACCGATGCCGCAAAGGATGGTGACCCAGATCGTCTTTACGCGCGACCACTTTCCCGCACGCGCCATAACAATGAACGGAAGATAATGATCCGGACCGAAGAGCGTATGGATAAACGCGACAGAAGCGGCGGTAAGGAGCAAGAGCGACATCTCGCTGGTCATGAAATTCCTTTACAGTTGTACAATGGTAAGCACTCCCCTTAGAAAATGCGAATTTGCCCGGTTCAACTCAATGAGTTTTAGTAGCTGTTGTCCAACGCTCTCCGGAGATCGTAAATAATGTCTTCTGCCTTCTCAAGGCCGACGGAGAGCCGGATTCCCTCAGGGTCAATGCCGCGTTTCAATTGTTCTTCGGGCGGAATGGCCGCATGGGTCATCGAGCCGGGATGCTCGATGAGCGTTCGGATCGTTCCGAGGCTCACGGCCAGCGTGATGGTATACGATTTCTTGGCGATGAAATTAACCAGGGAATCGGCGCGCCTCCTTCGCTCCTTCGGCGTGCTTCCCTTCGGAAGAAAATAAAGAAGAGTCCCGGGTGCGAAATTGCCGTCGTAGTCGATGAGCTGGGAATGGGCGAGCGACCGCTGGGGAAAAGAATCGAGGCCGGGGTAACTCACCGATGCGATCCGTTTGTCGCGTTCTAGCGCCTCGGCAACTTTTTGCGCAGATTCAATTTGCTGGCGGAACCGAACCGCGAGCGAAGGAAGCCCGTACACAAGAATCGGCCAGGCGCTTTTTGTCGCCAGCACTCCGCCGAAATCTTTGCGGTACAGCATCAGGTGATCGTAGCTCCATTGCGGACCGATGACCACACCCCCCATATCGGTACTGAAACCGCACAACCCCTTCGTCAGAGATTCCACAACAAAGTCGACTCCGAAGGACATGGGCCGCTGGCAGAAGGGGGTCGCAAAGGTATTGTCCACAACGGTGAAGATGCGATGCAGAGGGGTCCGATGAGCATTGTGGTGCTTGGCAAGCGCAACGATTTTTTGGATATCGATGAGCTCCATCGTCGGATTGACCGGCGTTTCGAAATAGAGCATACGTGTTTGCGGCGTGATGGCCTTGGTCAACGCTTTCGCATCGTTGAAGTCTACCCACGTGACTTTGATTTTGTAGCGCGGGTACCAATTCTTGAAAAGAGAATAGGTGCAACCATACAGCATCTTGTGTGCAATGATCTCGCTCCCCGTGCCGGCAAGGATTCCGCACACCGCAGAGATTGCCGCCATGCCCGTCGAAAAGGTAATCGCGCACTCGCCCCCTTCGGCCATCGCCAGATTCTCTTCCAGAATCTCCTTGTTGGGTTCGCCGAGCCGATCATAGATATAGATCGGCGCCTTCGACTTTACCTGAAAATCGTCGCCGTGATGCGCAAATTCTATAAAGCCTTTCGCGCCGCGCTTCGTCGTATCGAGCCGATACGTAGAAGATGACGAAATGGGGGGAATAAGATGGTGGCTGTAATCCCATTTTGTCGTGTACGGCTTTCCGTAAATGAGCCGTGTTTCCGCCGCGTATGTTCTTGCCTTGGATTTCTTTTTCATGGAACTGCTCCTTTCAGCAACTGGTGCCGTTTCCCAAAAATATTCTTGTATTGTTTTCTCATTGGACACGTCGACTCCGCCCTGACACTCATGCTGAGCAGTCCTGTTC
>CAYYHS010000040.1:0-11867 GCA_964471785.1 uncultured Chitinophagaceae bacterium | reverse complement strand
TTCCGATCTAGTTCGCGAGAGAGTGCACTTTCATTGTGGCTGTCGGGTAGTGCGGTCAATCGAACAGATGTCCAAAACAACCTGCCATCGGAGCCCTTCGACTCTCCCGCCTTTGGCGGGATCACTCAGGGTGACTTTCTTTCTCAAAGTGCCATCATCCGCAAAAGACTCCGCTACCCGCTGTTGCATACTTTTCCGGGGGTGACTATATTTGATTGGAGGAGGGAGTTTATCCAGGAATATTTGCCGATGACCTGGTTCTTCATTTACATAAACTAGGAATGGAGGTTGGTGCTTTTGGCCACAAAACCAAAGTTCGAAGCTGGGACTATTTTTGCTGAGTTGCGGAAGATCCTCAGCAAGAATGCTGGAGCGCTTTCAATCAAGAGCGATACCCCTGTTTATTTTTGCCTTGAGGGAGCAACTGGCCCTTCAACCGTTCAGGTCTGGAAAGGGAAAATGAGAGCTCCGAAAATCCCGGTTGCATGGGTGAAGGTAGGAAAAGCGTACGTCAGCTATCACCTCATGGGCCTTTATGGAAACGCCGCGTTATCGAAGGTTATATCGAAAGAGCTGAAGGTGCGAATGCAGGGGAAAACTTGCTTCAACTTCAGGAGCCCCGATGATTTGCTCTTCAAGGAATTGGAAAAACTGACCGGCCAATCTATCGAGGCGTTGAGAACGATGGGATATATCGCGGATTAAGAAGGTCCCTATTCACCCCGTTGGTTTTGAAAACATTTCGATGTCATCCCTGCGGGTCCATCCAACAGTTTTCCAAAATGCAAGTGCCGCCTGGTTGTCCGCGTGAACGAACAGATGGCATTTCAGAATTCCAAGTTGCTTAAGAGCAGCGAGAACGCGCTCGGCTAAGTGGCGACCTGTTCCCCTGCCCCGGAACTCGGGAGCGACCGCCAGATGATGAAGGAAGCCCCGCCGCCCGTCATGACCACCCAGAACTGCTCCCACTAACGTACTTTAGTCTCTTGCAACGAAGCTTAGTCCGGGATTCCGTGTAAGATATTCTTCAATAGCTTCGCGGGAGTCGGACGAGTCGATTGTGACGCCATCGCAGCTTTTCCAGAGGGTTACGACCTCGTCATAATCTGTTGCCTGCATTTTGGTGTAATGAATCATATCAGAATATTCATATGTTATTAAGGGCGTTTACCTTTTGCTAGAACTATCAAGACAAAAACATCTATCGGGCTGTTTCCTCGGCAACGAAGTCGGCGCGATGTTCGTTACAGTGAATCAAGGATAAGAATAGTCGGTTCAATGATGGATACCCGAAGCGAAGTCGAAGACTCCCACGCCGTCTTTGGCAGGTACTCGCATCAATGCATTGTTAGGTGACATTCAACAATCCAACATTAACGATATGACAAACATATTCGCTCAACGGAAATATCTCTATTCCCTAATATTGGCGGCTGGAATTGCCGTCTTACTTTCGCTCAGTGATCGGGACCCGATTCACCACAAAGATTCGCATGACCGATTAGAACATAATTTCTATGACTATTTGAATGGAGTCGCCGATCATACGTACCCCGGTCCTTATGTCTATCGTACGTTGATGCCAACGAGTATCTCATTTATTCATCACGTTATTCCTTTTGTTGATGCAGTTTCTATCGACTTTGTTTTTAAAATTACTCTCTTGTTCTTATGTCAGGTTGTTTTCTTTTCTTATCAACGCCTCTTTTTCAAGCCGATGGAATCCTTCTTCGGGGTTGCCCTTCTTGACGTGCTTCTCGGTTTTTCGCTTGTTCAAACGGAGGGACCCACTCTGATCGAAACCGCGGACATTCTTAATCTTCTCGTATTTCTTTTGGCCTTCATGCTTGTATATCACAATTATTTCAAGTCATTCTGCCTCCTACTTTTTCTCGGCACCCTTAATAGAGAGACAACGTTCTTCTTGCCTTTGGTCCTTCTCGCTGTGAATCGAATCACTCAGAAGTCTCTCTTCCGCACTGTAGTTGCATTTTTGACAGTCGCAATTCCCTATTGCGTTTTGCATCTTTTTATACATCCACCAATCTCCAACTGGATGACATTTGACGCAGCTACTCATAATTTACCGCTGCTCGCCAATTCAGACCTTTCACAAATAGCAGCGGCTAATGTTCATTTGGTGATTCTCCTTGGACCGTTATTCTTGATTGCTCTTTATAAGTTTTCAAGCCATCCGGATTTTTTGAAGTCGGTTTCTCTGATTGCACCCCTTTTCATCCTATTGCATTACATTGTCGGCATCATTATGGAGGCACGGCTATGGATGCCTCTATATATCATTGTGATCCCATTGGCAGTCGATACTCTCTTGAAGCTATTCCAAGAAGAAACCATCCATTAAAGATCTTTAACGCAGATCAATCATTAAAACGGCATGCCGCCGACCATTCGCTCAAGCCTGCTTAAACAGCTCTTGGCGGTTAGTTCCCGTCGTCCGCGCGAATCCAATTCCCTTGCAATCGTTGGGGGCAGACGAAACCACATTTTGCTTTTTAATGTGTGAGCTTCAAAGAGGTGGATTTGACTGCGTCATGAGCTTGGATAGATGTTTCTTATCGTGGTCTTCCAATCCCCGGTGTAATTCATGAAATTCACGCGTACTGCCCAGCAAAAATCTACTTTTTTCAATTATGAAACGCAATCGGCGAAAGGAACCCAAACCGTAGCCGAGAGTGTTTTTGAGAGATGAGAGAATGAGTTATTTGCATTAATCCTATCGACACGGGACGTGTCAAAGGTTAAAGTCATAGTAATGCTACTTGTGAAGGGAGCGAAGGAACAATGAAACATGTATCAATGGCAGTCGTTATTCTCGCCTGTTCGCTTATTGTCGGCGGATGTACGGCAGAACGATATTCACATTACGACCGGGATCGTTCACCGAAACCGGATACACTCGCCATGCTGAAAGCGCAGGATGTTATCTCGATGTCGAAAGCCGGCGTCAGTGACAGTCTGATCATTACCATGCTCGCCGTTTCCAATTCCTGGTTTCAGTTAAAGTCGCAGGATGTCATCGATTTGAAAAATGCGGGAGTAAGCGATCGGGTGATCGACGCTATGCTTTACTCGGCACAGGCTTCGAATGAGCAGAGAGTATCGGGCGAGGAAGGCTATACGTATCCGCAATCCTACTGGTATGGGGGATATTATCCCTACTGGTATTATCCTTATTGGTACTATCCCTCGTTGTCTCTCGGGTTTGGGTTCCATTATTCTCATCCGATTTATGGCCGCAGCGTGTTCTCGCGAGGCGGATACTATGGTCACTACGGCGGTCGCGGTTATGGCGGAGGTGGAGGCAGGCAGCGCCATCACTGATCTCATGCGAGTAACTTAGTTGTTGTTTCTCCTCGATCATTCCATTTATTTTTGCGCAACAAGCCCGACGCCTAGCGTGTTGGGCTTTTTTTTATTTGCCCATGCGGCCATTGCCGCCGATTGCATTTGCCATACTCTTTCCCTAACTTCACTCGACCGCGAATGAGGGAGATCCTGATTACGTTCAACACGGGGCGATTTCCGCAGGGCATCTAGGGCCTGACCGCGGCATCTGGACCAGGTCTCTCGCCAAGGCACAATCAATCAAAGGACGAAATACGCCGAATAGGAGGGTCCAACACAATGGGCAAACCTCGATTCTATTCTCGCCTGGGATTAGCCGCGATTGTTTTGCTGATGTACTGCCCGCCTTCCCATACCAATGGAATTCCAAGAACAGGAAAAGAGAAATCACCGGCCAGTGTAGAGACGAATGACACGTACGCCATTTACCTTATCAACAATTTTTTGGATATCACGGGGAATGATGGCGATGGCTCCTATAACCCTAGGATTGGGTCGTCCGGAGGTGAATTTCCCAAAGGAGGAAATGTTTACGCTATCTTTGAAGACGGACTTGTATGGGGAGGGAAACAGAACGGTCTTCTTAAAGTAGGCGGATCGACATATCGCCACGGATTGCAGGCCGGAAGAATTATGGTACAGGGGATCGGCGGAGCGGGCGCAATCGCCGATGATCCCTCTCAGGCAAAGTATCACGTCTATAGAGTGCGGCCCGACATTAATCCGGGAACTCAGTTCGCCCAGGTTCAGGATAAACTTATCGCCGAAACGGCGACACTCCCGCCCCTCTTCACCCCGACCGCTCAGCAACTCTACGATCAATACGTCAGCGATTGGAACAGCTGGCCCGCCGCCGACGGAGCCCCGTTTGTCGACAAGAACGGTAACGGAGTCTACGATCCCTCAGTCGACGTGCCCGGAATTATCGGAGCAGATCAAACTCTTTGGTACGTCGCCAATGATCTCGATGCGTCGCGCACGATATCCTTGCACGGCTCGCAGCCGCTCGGGATCGAGTTCCAGCGGACGGTGTGGGGATACAACTCGGTGGGACCGCTCGGAAATGTCATGATTAGTTCTTACCGGCTCATCAACAAGAGCGGCGCTTCGATCGACAGCATGTATGTTACCCAGTGGTCGGATCCCGACATCGGAGATGCCGGCGATGATTTCGTCGGATGCGATACCACTCTCAGCCTTGGATATGCATACAATGGGCAGGACTACGACACCCAGTACGGTCTCCTGCCGCCCGCGGTCGGGTACGTATTTCTCAAAGGACCTGCCGTTCCCGGCGCTCCGACCGATACGGGATTCGTTGACCTTTTCACAGCGCGCAGAGGGATCAAGAATCTTCGTATGAGTTCGTTTAACTTCTTCATCAACTCCAACCCGACCTATTTTGATCCAGTCCTTGGTGATTACTCGGGGACGATTCAGTGGTACAATCTTATGAAGGGAATGGTCGGCTCTACCGGCGCGCCGTACATTAATCCCGTGACCGGCAGGCCTACGAAATATGTTCTCTCGGGTGATCCGGTAACGGGCACGGGCTGGATCGACGGTTCCATTGCTGGTCCGGCAGACCGGCGCATGGCGCTTACGTCCGGACCGTTCTCGATGGCAGCCGGCGATACTCAGGTTGTGGCAACAGCTCTTGTGGGCGCCGGAGGCGGGACGCGATTTCAAAACATCAGTTCTCTTCGCGGTCTCATTTTGGGTGTGAGATCGTTGTTGTCCGGGGGTATCGAAATAGCAGTCACACAGCCTAAGGCTCTCTATCCGTTAGGAGCGATCGTTCCTCTTACCGGAAGCACTAAGATGTTGATCCGGACTTTGCAGCCGGTTTGGTTTATCGCCTCCAAGCCTATCGGCAGTTCGGCCCAGATAGTCCAGGTGGATCCGTTCGACGTCAACGTTGTTACAGACATCGTGGGGCATTACAGGATAGGTTTCACTTCAATACCAAGTCTGGATACCGTATTCGCCTCGTTCGATGTTTCCCCCGACCGGGCGCCGGTTGCTAATTTTAACGCCCCGAGCGAGATTACGCTTGGCGATACGGTCAAGATGGACGGAACGGTATCGTCCGATCCCGATAACGATCCACTCACATATCAATGGAAGGTCACTGGAGGTTCTTCGGGGGCGTACGAATTCAACTCTGCCGATACGCTTTCTGGCGTGCTCATTGGCGGATTCAATGCGACCGCAGCATATGTGCCCGATAGAATGTCGAAGTTGACGATTCAGCTGACAGCCTCGGATGCCCTTTTCTCAACTACGATTGTGAAGAATGTTCGGGTCAATCCGATGAAGAGCTCGAATATCTCCTTCGGTAAAGTGTTCCCGCTGTCGTCGTACTTCCAGTCGGGTATTTTCGGGAGCGTTCAGGTTCGGGAATTCGATTCAGATATCTGGGCGAATGCACTCGGGTCGCTGGCCGTGCTGGATTTTGGACCGTCAACCAGTCCGACAACCTGGTATCCGGTCGGAGCAGGTCGGTTTGTCGTCCCGAACGATCGCCTTATTGTGGTGGCAAATTCTTATGCGGGAGCTCAAGTCGTTACGACGAACGGAGCGGGATCCATAACAAACGTGGTCTACCTCGATCCCGACAATTCGCTCATCTCCAAGCCCGACACGACAGCCTGGGATGTTTATTTTCAGAATCCCTACCTTTTCTTTTCGTACGGGTTACCCGGTCTCTATGTGTATGGTTTAAGCGCCCCGGGGATTCCATCCTTCGTCTCCGTCTATAACAACGGCGAAGAGTGGCGGAATTTTGTTGTCAGCGGCTACACGCTCTTCGCACTTCATCCGTTGACGAAGAACCTAAGCGTCGTAGACATATCAAATCCCTACACGATTGCTCCTCTTGCCAAAGTGCATCTCAACCGCACGTTCACGGCGTTGAGATTGTCGGGCCACTATTTGTATCTGGCGAAAACCGATACCGTGGCAATTTTTGATATCAGCTCGGCTTCATCCCCGACACTGGTCAACGAGTTTGCGGTTCCGAAAAAATATCGAACCTATAACGCTCTCAATGATCTTGCCGTGGCTGATGATCGGTTAGTTCTCTCCACCACCGAGGGTTGTTATATGTATGACGTCAGCAATCCTTCGTTTCCCACCCAGATTGCGCAGATGATCACCGGCATACCGATGACAACGTCGTTCTACGACGGCACGAGGATCGTCGTCTCTGTCTGGGATCGTTTTGGAACTGAAAGTGCCGACCGGCCAGGAGGAGCAGTGGAGCTGGTCTATTCGGGGCCGAGCAGTGTTCATTCCGACATAACGGCAATTCCGAGGACGATGACCCTGGATCAGTGTTATCCGAACCCGTTCAACCCGAGCACAACAATCTCTTACGCGCTGCCGGGAAATGGCGTCGTCACTCTTACCGTCTATGATCTTCTGGGGAGAGAAGTGACAACCCTCGTCAACGAACAAAAGAAGGCCGGGACGTACAGAGTGAAATTCGACGGATCTAAATTATCGAGCGGAGTTTATTTTTATCAACTCAAGGCAGGAAATTTGTCGAGAGTCAAGAAGATGCTGCTGTTGAAATGAGGCGTCAGCAGCATGGGATACCTTCCGAAGGCTCCTCGATTGAAGCAGGGAAAAGTTTTAACATCGATTCCTAGGAGTATGGAAAGCCTTCGGAAGGTTTGTTCCCATTGTTTGCCATTGGCAGGGTAAGCATGTAATCTTGTTGGGATTCTTAGCGAGAATGAGAAGAATGAAGATTTTCTATTTGGTTGTATTCCTCCTTGCGGAGGTCGCGGAGGTTACCGCTCAGGAAAATGCCCCCCTCCACCCCACCGACACTCTTACTCTCAAGAGTTTGGTGTTTCCCGGTCCAACGAACTCTCTCTCGAGCCCGTCGTTTCTCCCTCCAATGTGGCTCTACGATACTTCAATCTCACGCAATTTTCCAACCAGCTTTCTCGGATATGCGCTCACCTCGGAGCCTGCGTTACCCGACAAACGTTTGGATCTTTCTTGGCAAATGGGCTTCAATCGGAACACTGACGATCCGATTAAGTCGCTTCGGATGGTCCTGGGCGCCGTTAGCGCGGGAGGGGCAGCTTACATTGCGTATCAACACATCCGGAAGTACGGATTTCTGAAATAACAAGGCGCTGCTTAATTATTCCAACCCGTACGGAAATACGCTTGGCGGATATTCGACGGTGAACTTGAGCTTAAGGACTTTTTTTGCGCCCGGCTCGAGTTTGACCTTCCATTTCAGCATTCCGTCGGCATCGGGGGTGAGGACCTCAGGTTTTGGTTCCAGGAGCTCGACGACAATCTTTTCATCCGAAGAAACCGGCACCTGATCAGTGAGCGACACATCGATAGCGTATTTTTTGTGGTTCTCGATAACATTTTCGAATTCATACCTCACGCGGGTCTTCGTGGAGAACGTTCCGACGCTTTCTTTGTAGCGGCTGACAAGCCGACGCTCGACGCGGATCGCATCATCGACGCCGAGGTTCACGGAGAACGAATCGCCCGGCATCATCGTTTTAAGAGGAACCGATCCTACGAACGAGTTATCGAGAAAAATATTCGCATCACCGGCGAGCAACGGATAGTCCAGGATGTTCTTTCCCCTGCCTTTCAGAAAAGCTCCTTGCACCACTTTTGGGACCACTTCATACGAAAAGTCGATCGGGAAATTCTCGATGGCGATTCCGACTTTGTGATCCTGGTTGTCGCTCGGGAGCGATTGTTTGGATTGGATTGAAAAACTCGAAGAGGTTGGCTGGGATGTCGCCATAGACGCATCCGATACGACATCGACGATCTGATTAGAGGCGAGCTGTTGATTGACCGCCTGCAATGCGCTTTGTCTTTGCGCCGTGACAACGACTTCTTGCCCGTGAATCGCCAAAGCAGGGAGGTAAAAAGACTGACTAGCGCCGTTCGTTCTTGAAATACGCACCCCTACCTGTTCTTGCGCCTGGTATCCGATGTATGAAGCCTTCACCCTATACGTTCCTTCGGGAATATTATAGATCACAAAACCACCATCCTGATCGGTGGAACCGCCCAACGTAGTCCCTTCGATAACAACGTTTGCACCGACAAGGCTCTCGTCGGTTTCAGCGTCGAGCACCTGGCCGGAAAGCGTGTTTCCCATCAGCGTTGGCATTGGAGGCGGGGGAGGATGTGGTGCCGATCGCCTCGGGCGCAAAGGCCGGGCGTTTGCAAAGGGCCTCGTGTCAAGCACCCATCGCGCAAGAGACGGAACATTTTCACTCATCGCCGGTTGCGCCGTGGAGAGAGTCAAATCGATATTCTGCCAATCTTCTCCCGACGATTGATGCACGTTCCCGGAGTAGACAAGTTGCAGGCTTTTTTCAGCCGAGGTGACTCGGGTCTCGTATGCCGGCTGCCAGCTTGCATCGGGGATAAGATAGGTGATCTCGAGGTTCAACGGACTCCCTTTCTCCGCATGGAGAGTAACAACAACCTCCTTTTCAGCTTTCCGCGTGAGGCCTCCGATATTTTTTATCTCATCTTCAAGAAGTTTGATCTTTCCCACTTTCGACTGAATGTCTGCCTGAACCGATTCCATCTTTCCCCAGTACTCCGCCTTTCTCTTTTCTATATACTGGAGAAATTTATCCCATTCCTCCAACGAAGGCTTCGGGCCGGGATTCGCAAGGCTTCGTGAGTAGTTCTCCTGCAAAGCTTCGACGGCGTCTGCCTGCGACTTGTAGAGGAGGTTTGTCCTTTCTAGCACATTTTTCTCACTACGCAGGTTCTCGAGCTGCCGATAGCGTTCTGAGAGCTGCGCCTCGGGAATCGTATCCAGGAATAATTTCTCTATTTTGATGTCGGAGATTTTTGCCTCGTAGTCGGAAACACCGGAGATCTTCAAGGAGTTATCGATCATGCTGAACGGGAGGCCGGTGAAGATAACGGTATGAATCCCGGCCGGCATCTTGACTATCGCTGCGCGAGTGATGAGCGCCTGATCGTTGTAGACTGTTACTGCTTTGATGGTCGATGCAGTTTTCAGCTCCTCCGCTGATGTTCCCGAAACAACGATTGAGATGGACAAGAAGATGATAAGAAAGTGGACGAGCAGAGTAGGCTTCATGGTATGTGCCCCTAACGAGTTGGAAGGTTGATGGCTAATGTCAATGTAGAAGAACGATCGTTAAAACGCAACGCCCGGTGCCGGGAGTACTAACGAAGAAGTATCATCTTTTTTTCGACTTGACCCTCCCCTGTGATCAGACGATAGACGTATACCCCGCTCGCCAAACTTCCCGGCGACCACTCCACCTCATACAAACCGGAAATCTGTCTTGTATCGACGAGTGTCGCAATTCTCCTTCCTAATATGTCATAGATCTCCAGTGAGACTTGCTCGGTTCTCGGGATGGAATATTTAATCCTGGTGCCCGCGTTGAACGGGTTCGGATAATTCTGTTCGAGGGCTATTACCGTCGGCGGAATGTCAGAAGCCGGGTAGACCCGCTTCAGAATCCATCCATCGGGATCGAATGCCACAGCACTCGGTTGAGATGAGCAAGGGATCGTAAAGCTTTGTGTCGCACCGTTGTTGAAAAGTGTCGCCGTCGTGTCTTTTCCGTTCATCGTGATCCGGATATCAATTGGCATGGTGAAGAAGGGAGGGTTTGTTCGATCCGCCGGCTGCGTAACAGTCACCGTCAATGCACCCGCAGCACCTGTGGGCTTCCATTCCCAGGAATAGATGTAGTCGGGGTACCCCGCACCGTAAATCCATTCATTAAAGAAGTATGCGAGGCTTTTACCGCAGACGGCTTCGCAATCTCGTTCGAAATCTCTCGTACTGGCAGTAGAGTACATTAATAGCGGGTCGTTTGCGTATGCGTGCATCGCCAGGAAGAAAACGCTGTCCCCCAAGACATGGCGAAGCATATGAAGGATGGAAGCCCCCTTGCTGTAAATAAGAGGCGAATTGAACAGCGCGGTTGCGGTGGAAGTGTCGGGGTTGCCCACCTCTCCCGAGGCGGGCAGTGCCGCATGCATCTGGACATTCATATAATCCCAGTACGATGCAACCCCGTATTTCTTTTCAAGATACAAGGCGGACGAATATTGGGCGAACGCTTCGTTCAGCCAGAGGTCCGACCATGTACGGCAGGTAATCATATCTCCGAACCATTGGTGAGCGAGTTCGTGCGACACGGTGTTTTCCACAAAAGAGCCGATTGAGGTCATCGTCTGATGTTCCATCCCCCCGGAGGCAAATTCCGAATGTCCGTACTTCTCCCTGATAAACGGATACTGACCGTAGAGATCGGAATATACCGACAGCATCCCGGGGACGAGAGGCAGAACTTGAAGAGCAGCCAAAGAGTCTTCCGGGAGAATGTAGTTGAGTATTTCCATCGAGTCTATGGGAGAGTAGCGATACCAGTTGGAGAATTGCATATAGTTGGAGAAGGCAATCGAGATAAGATATGATGCGATCGGGTATCGTTCTTTCCAATGCGTCGTCGATGTTCCGTTGCCATGATTGGTGATTGAAGCGAGTATTCCCTCCGAGCCCACCTTGTACGACGAATCGCAGGTGATGACGATGTCGGCAGAATCTGCCTTGTCGCTCGGATCGTTCTTACAGGGCCACCAGTCCTTCGCACCGTAGGGCTCGCTCAATGTGTAGACCCACGGAATGCCGGAATGAGAGTTGAAGACGATGCTTCCCAATCCGGTCGCTGCCGGGACCCCCTCGTAGAAAATAGTAGCCGAAAGATTTTCGCCCGATTGATACGCGCGATCAAGGGTAACGGCGAATGAGTTGGGCGCTTGAACAAACGGCCTTTGACCACCCCCTACAGATACCGAATCTACACGAAGTGCGTTATTGAGATCGAGCGTTAATTGGGATGACTTGTTTGCGCGGCAGATTCCCGCGATTGTGACGACACCTTTAAGGTATGACGTCCGTGCATCAACGGATAGAGCCAGGCTGTCGTAGGTCACATCGAACCAAGAACTTGCCTCAGACGTCATCGAGGCTTGTGGTTTCTGGAGGAATAATTTTTCGGCTTCTGCGGCGTCCGAGGGTTGCCTCCGTTTCAGCGGTGCTGAGTAGAATGATTGAGCGAAGGCGATTTCGCTGCAGACGAGGAGTGCGAGCAACAACAGCCCAGCATGGGTAATAGTCAGCCGCCGGATTTCTTCTCCGCGGTTCACCGATGTTGTGATCTCGCTCATGTTTGGTTTAGGTGGTTCAGAGAAATGTAACCAAAGTAGCGGAGAAGCAAAAGAGTATTCTCACTGTAAAACCCAAAACAGAAGTGCTTGGGTCTATCTTATCGGAAAAGGTTTTCGTACATTAATCTGTTCACAATTATGAGGACAGAAAGGCTGACCATTCATTGTTTAAAAAACTAACAGATAAGATTCTCTCGATATTTAACGCTAAAACACCCGTCTCCCCACCCACAGTTGCCCCCTCCGCCGAGACTCCACCACGATCCCAA
>CAYYHS010000039.1:0-11890 GCA_964471785.1 uncultured Chitinophagaceae bacterium | reverse complement strand
GAAAAACAGAATCCCGAGTCGTGGCTCTCCAAACGGCGGCGCTGACCACGTAATATTCTCCGCAAGCATCCTTCTCTACAGATTCTCCTAAATCATTGAACGTAAGCTTGCAGCTGATCGGTTCGGTTGCGTCTTATTTTTGATAGCTGTTATTGCTTCAAAAATGGTGATGCTTCACATTCCAGCTGGAAGCCTTCAGCGATCTTAAGAACCAGTCGTATGGATTCGGATGAAGCGCAAGGGAACGATGCTGCACGACAGGAACATTTAGAATCTCTCGGTGTGAAGTTTTAGAGATTCAAAGCGTCTGATCTCAGAAAGAACATGCGCGCCGTGCTGAAGACGATCGGGGAATGGATCAAGATGCATGCACGTACAAATTGAACTTCGGTTTCGACTTCTTACCAATTCATTCTCATTTTCATCGCTGCAACAAGGATGTCGGTCATCTTGGCCATGCCGTAAACATTCGGATGCATATCGCATCCCCAGTCCGCATCGTTCAACATCTTCTTTTCGATTCCGACGAAGAAGACATCCTTATCCCGTTTACCTTTTTCTTCTCGATCAACAACTTCCTTAATATAACTCCAACACGGTTCGCCGATCATCGGCCCGCAAAGGCAGAAGATCTCGACGCCAGGATACTGAGCCCGGACACGATGAATTAATCGGATGTAAGCCTCCTGGAAAACCGCCGAATCTGGATAGGGATGCGTGGAAAAATCGTTTGTCCCTAGATTAATGACTACTGCCTGCGGAACCCAAGAAGTGAAGTTCCACTTTTTTGTTGAATCGGAGAAACAGATTCGATCGTAGAGGCTGGGCATGGGGTATTGTGAAACTTTGTTGCTATCTCCGTAATTTCGCACCACTCCCCGTCCGGAATAAGAGACCAATGAATAGTCGGCATTCAATGAGCGGGAGGTCATCGCCGCGTAGGACATACACGCATTTTCCGTCTGAGGGCTAAAGTGGCAATTGGAACTATCTCCTTCCACCCCATACCCGCACGTGATGGAGTTCCCGATAAACTCGATCCGGCGGTCAGGGCGTTTGTCAAGCGGCAATAGCGTGCATCCCTTGTCAAGGATGAAACCGCCGAATTCCCCTTTGCCGATGAACGTCTCGGTTCTTTTTTGGATCAAGATGATATGCGGCGTGGTGGGTGACAATCCGGATGCAACCGCGCAGACTGATGAGGTGTCTGCTGCAAGAAGCCGCGGCGCGTGTTGATCGACGATAACGGCGTATTCATTCTTATGATCGTCTAGCCGAAGAGAACAGCTCGTTCCTTCAAATCTTGCGCAGATAAAGACGCCGGGCCAATCGAACGCAACCTTTTTAGGATTGGCGAAATCGAAACGTCCTATATACTGGATGTCTGGATCATCGGAATCGATAATTCCTGTTCTTTCAGGTTCCGGCTTCACCGCAGTAGGTGAACAAGAAACAAACTGAAGAAGCGCGACCAGAGTGCTTACAATGAGAATCTTGATTTTCATAACGAAGATGTCCTCTGCAATTGATTAGTGTGTGAGATGATAGCGAAAACTTTCGTTCGGCTCAAGTGTCAAATGAACGGAGAAAATGAATGAGTCTGCTGCGAACCTACTGAAGATCTTTCATTGCGGCGACAATCACGAATCAATGAGTGTCTCAGTTTCAACAGAATCACGTCATGCCCACGTCACGAAGTGATCCCTTGGGAAAAGCGGGCATCCATTTTGAGATCGAAAGGACAAGGCCTGGATTCTCCCGAAGGGATGTTTTCGGGACCGCTAGAGTTTATCCCGTGCTTCATGCGGGACGGGAATGACAAACCGGGATTCTACAACAAATCGCCTTACCTTGACATCCCTTCAAAATATGTGTACCTTTTTAACATACACGGACAATATTTTTTCTATAACACAAGCGGATAGTTTTCCCGCTTTTTGTGTCTTTAATCATTCTTAACGGATCAGACCCAGCAGCAATGGCCATTGAAAAGATAAAAGAGAAAGAAACAAAGATAGACACCCTCGAATCTATCCCAACGACGCTTCCGGTGCTTCCCCTCCGCGATGTTGTGATTTTTCCATACATGATTTTTCCGGTCCTCGTCGGGCGCGAGTCTTCCTTGCGTGCGGCAAATTTTGCGCTCGAGAACGATAAGTACATCTTCCTGGCTGCACAGCAGGATCCTTCCATCGACGAGCCGGGAGCGGACGACATCTATAAAGAGGGGGTTGTCGCAAAGATCATCCAGATTCTGAAACTTCCCAACGGGCTATTGAAAATTCTTGTTGATGGAACCGTGCAGGCATCGATCAAGAAGTTTTTGGTGAACGAAAAATACCTCCAGGCGGAGGTTCAGATTCATGCCGACGTTCCCGAAGTGAACACGGAAATGGACGCCATCATGCGTCATGCCTCGACCCTGTTCACGGAATACGTACGGGCCAACAGAACAATCCCTCCCGAAGTTCTTTCCGCATACGAGAACATTAAAGATGCACAGCGTCGGCTCTATTACATCGCGGCGAACATCGTTCAAAGCGTCGAAGTGAAACAGAAAATCCTGAGCATTCATCACTCGCGCGAGCAGTTCATGGAAGTCATACGCATCCTCAACAGCGAGATCAGCATGTTGAAGATCGAGCGCGAAATAGACTCCAAGGTTCACGACAACATTCAGAAATCGCAGCGAAAATTCTTCATCCAGGAACAGATAAAAATTTTGCAGGACGAACTCGGCGAGGACGAAGCCTCCCCGGAACTGGCGAAGATCAAACAGGACATCGAAAAAGCAAAAATGCCCAAGGATGTCTTCGCGAAGACGATGGAAGAGTTCAACAAGCTGAAGAAAACGCCGGCGATGTCTCCCGAGTTTACCGTCACGCGCAACTACCTCGACTGGCTGACCGGAGTTCCATGGCATAAACGGACGAAGGATAACCTGAAGGTCGAACACGTGAAGGGGATTCTCGACGAGGACCACTTTGGGCTGGAGAAGCCCAAAGAGAGGATTCTTGAACACATTGCCGTGCTAAACATGGTCAAGGAAATGAAGGGGCAAATCCTCTGTTTCGTGGGCCCTCCGGGCGTCGGCAAAACCTCACTCGCAAAATCCATTGCGAGAGCTTTGGGCAGGAAGTTCGTTCGCATCTCCCTTGGCGGCATCAGGGACGAAGCCGAGATTCGTGGTCATCGAAGAACATACATCGGGTCGATGCCGGGAAAAATTATCCAATCGATGAAGCGGGCAGGAGTGATCAATCCTGTGCTCCTTATGGATGAAGTAGACAAGATGAGCATGGATTTTCACGGCGACCCGGCTTCGGCGCTGCTGGAAGTCCTCGACCCGGAACAGAACAATACATTCAACGATCACTACCTTGATATCGATTACGACCTCTCTCATGTCATGTTCATCACTACGGCGAACGTGCGCTACACGATTCCTCTGCCGCTGCAGGACAGGATGGAGATCATCGAACTCTCGAGCTACCTCGATTTTGAGAAAAGGGAGATTGCGAAGAGGCACATCATACCGAAGCAGCTAGTCGAGCACGGCCTAAAAGAAAAAGATATTCTCATCAAAGATGAGGCGATCAACAAGATTATTCAGGACTACAGCCGCGAGGCGGGCGTCCGGAACCTGGAGAGGGAGATCGCTTCGGTCTGCAGGAAAGCCGCGAAGGAGATTGTTCTCGGCAGACAGAAGAATGGCCACAAGCACGGAGATAAGAAAAAGAAGTCGGCGCCTATCGTTGTTGACGAGGCAAAGATCGAAAAATACCTTGGCGTTCCGAAATTCCGTTCGCGGGCGGCCGAGCGCAAACCGCGCGTGGGTTCCGTGACGGGATTGGCCTGGACGAGCGTCGGCGGCGAAATTCTGGAGGTTGACGTCACCGTCATGAGGGGGCCCGAACGGTTGACCCTCACCGGCCAGCTCGGCGATGTCATGAAAGAATCTGCGCACGCGGCCCTCAGCTATATCCGCTCGAACGCAAAGGCGTTGAAACTCAGTCCCGATTTCTTCACGAAGAAAGAAATCCACATCCATCTTCCGGAGGGAGCAATTCCTAAAGACGGTCCATCGGCTGGAATTTCCATGGCGATGGCGATGGTATCTGCCATCAGCGGGAAAGCTGCGCGGAGCGACGTTGCAATGACGGGCGAGATTACGCTCCGCGGCAATGTTCTCGCCATCGGGGGCCTCAATGAGAAACTTCTTGCTGCAAAGCGGAGCGGTATCAAAACAGTTCTTATTCCAAAAGAAAACGAGAAAGATCTTGTTGAGATACCGGAAAAAGTAAAAGAGGGGCTGACGATAATTCCGATCGATAAGATTCAGGATGCGTTGAAATATGTGTTTGATGGGAAGAAGAAGAAGTAACGAGTCATAGGTTATACGTTTTACGTTATGAATATCAGCGGCCGTAGTTCAATTTTTCATTTCTAACTTTTAATTTTTCACTCCCCTCATGTCCTATCAGGTTACAGCGCGCAAATGGCGTCCGATGGTGTTCGAAGATGTCATCGGTCAGGCTCATGTGACAAATACGCTGAAGAACGCGTTGGCTACTAACCGCCTTGCGCACGCGTTCATCTTCTGCGGTGGACGAGGGTGCGGTAAGACAACGACTGCCAGAATTCTTGCCAAGGTGGTAAACTGCCTCCATCCGAAGGACTCGAACCCATGCAACGAATGCGAAGTGTGCGAGGAGATCACGAGCGGACGGAGTCTCGATGTCATTGAGATCGACTGCGCATCCAACCGTGGTGTCGATGAGATTCGCAACCTGCGTGAGTCGGTTCGCTACGCTCCGGCGCGCGGAAAGTACAAAGTCTACATCATCGATGAAGTGCACATGCTCACGAAAGAAGCGTTCAATGCGCTGCTGAAAACGCTCGAAGAGCCGCCGCCGCATGTTCTGTTCATCTTTGCGACCACCGAAGTCCACAAGGTACCGGCAACGATCCTCTCGCGCTGCCAGCGATACGATTTCCGGAGAATTACCATTGAAGATATCATGTCGCGGCTCCGGTTCATCGCTGGTGAAGAAAAGATAGCAATCGACGAGGATTCCCTGCTCATCATCGCAAAGAAAGGAGACGGGTCGATGCGTGACGCGCAGAGTATTTTCGATCAGGTTGTCTCGTATTGCGGCTCTGCGATCTCGGTGCAGCAGATTATCAGCCTGTTGAACGTCGTCGATCAGGAATTTTTCTTCCGTGTTACCGATTGCATCAAGGCTCACGACACGCAGGGCGGGCTGGCGCTTGTTGACGAGATTGTTCGGAACGGTTTCGATATCAAGGATTTTTTGTCGGGCCTCACGGAACACTTACGCAATTTTCTTATCGCCAGGACAACCAATTCTGTTCAACTCATTGAAGTTTCGGAGATGTATCGAAAGCGCTATGCTCAGGACGCTGCTCAGTTCGACGAACAGGACATTCTGCGTCTCATAAAACTTTCGGCGGATATGGATTCTTCGATTCGCTACAGCTCGCAGCCGCGATTCAAGCTTGAGGTGGGCATCATTCAGATGACGAAAATGGAACAGTCGGCGAAGATCGATGAACTTCTCCAGCGTCTCGAGGAACTGAAAAAAAAACTGAACTCCGGAAGTAAATTTCTCGGACCACCCCTTCCACAGGACATTGTCTCCGTTCCGCATTTCTCCCAGCCATCTCCCACTCGCTCCGTTGCGGCCGAAAAGAATCAGCCATACCCTATCACCCTCTCACGTAGCGATACTGAAATGCCGGCGGCACTCCCCCCTTCACCTGAAAAGGATTCTGCTCCAGCTCATACGGCGGAAGACCCGTCGCGCGGCGTTTTGACGATCGAGGATGTTCACCGCGAATGGGGAAGAATTGTCGATGAGATACGTAAGAAGAAGATTTCGGTGGGGACAATTCTAGGCGAGAGTTCTGCAGTAAGGGTTGCCGACGGGACGCTTCAGATCGCGTGTATCGACGACTTTCATCTCTCTTCGCTGCAGCGTAACCAGATGTTTCTTACCGAGGCGGTGAACAACCTGCTCGGATCAAAACTTCGTATCGAGGCAGTGTTGAAACCGGCGGGAATGGCCATGGCGCCGACCCGGCCCGAACCGGCGCGAAAAGAGACGCCCCCAAATACCACAAACACACATGAACCCCTAGCCTCAAAAGAACATCCTCTCATCGAAACGCTCTACAGAGATTTTGGCGCTGAACGAATTTAACCTGGTGATCTTCCTGGAGCGTCTATTTCATTAATGAAATTTCTTTACCGCATATCGCTCCTCCTTCTGCTCGCAGCATTTCAACTCGTGGCGCAGCAAAAGCTTCTCATCCCCATGGACCTTAAGCAAACGGATCATCTGAAGGCGTATGGAATTGCGTACTGGGCGTTGCAACGCGGGATTCAAATTGATTGGCTGCTGAATTACCGTGGCGGTTCGTTCATGCTGGATGATGCTTCCGACGCAGCCACGGAATGCCGTATTCGGGGGGTCGCATTCGAAGAGATGAGCGGGACGGCGGCGGCGGGAATTTTTGCAGAAATAGCAAGCGAAAACAATAACATGGACGCAGTCCGGCTGGAAAAGGCGCCGAAGATAGCGGTCTATGTGCCGCCGAATTTCAAGCCGTGGGACGATGCGGTGACCCTTGCACTTGAGTACGCAGAAATTCCTTACAAAAAGGTTTGGGATGATGAAGTACTAAAGGGAAAACTCTCAGAGTTCGACTGGCTTCATTTGCATCACGAAGATTTTACGGGAGAGTATGGCAAGTTCTATGCGACGCACAGGAATGCTCAATGGTATGTCGAACAGCAGGTTCTTTACGAACGCGAAGCTCGTGAGCTTGGCTTCAAAAAGGTCTCCGAAGAGAAGAAGGCGGTAGCGCGAGCGATCAAAGAGTTTGTGGCGGGGGGAGGTTTTATGTTTGCCATGTGCTCGGCCACCGATACATTCGACATTGCGCTTGCTGCGGAAAATACCGATATCTGCGATGTCATGTACGACGGGGATCCTCCCGACCGCGATGCCCAGAAGCGATTAGATTTTACCGAAACGTTCGCGTTTCAGAATTTTACGCTTGAAATGAACCCGCTCCGCTACGAATATTCGGACATCGACATACCGCCGAGCGACCCCGTTCCGCTGCGCGATCCGAACACCGATTACTTTACGCTCTTCGAGTTCTCAGCAAAGTACGATCCTGTGCCGACCATGTTGACGCAGGATCATGTCAATATTATCAAAGGATTCATGGGACAAACGACGGCATTTAAGAAAGACTTGATTAAGCCGAGCGTGACAATCCTGGCTGAACGCGACGGAACTGAAGAAGTGAGATATATTCATGGGAACTACGGCCGCGGCACTTTCACTTTCTACGGCGGACATGATCCCGAGGCTTACCAACATGCCGTTGGCGACCCTCCGACTGATCTGAATCTCCATAAGAATTCCCCCGGGTATCGGCTTATTCTCAACAACATTCTATTTCCGGCCGCAAAGAGAAAACAGCAGAAGACCTGACCTCACCTAGAAGAGTTAGACGTTGACAACAACAACGATCGCCGTCATGCTGACGAACGTCAGCATCTATGAGATGGCACTTGATTCTCAACGAGTCGAGTTTTCGACCGGCTGGAGTTTACTCCGCGCAAGCGGGGCCGGAATGACGTTTAATCCTCGAACTGCGTTTCTGTCCGCCCCCGCCACGGCAGTCGCACATCTTCACCGAAATTTTCTTATCTTACTGTAGCCTTGCTGGCGAAATAGTTTCAGATTCGTCGGCAGGGATAAGTGCGTTCATAAAGGGTCATAAATGTTCGCCGATATAAAGAAAAAAATCCTCTCCACGGACTTATTCCAGCAACTAAGCCGGGCGGAGCCCTCACCGTCGAGTCCCGTCTCGCTCCGGGGAGTCGCAGGCTCGCTCTGGGCGTTCATTGCGGTACATCTCTTCGAAGAATTTCACGGGCAGGTTCTTCTGGTTGTGCCAGAAAAAGACGCGGCGGAAAAGCTTCGTGACGATTGTGCACAGTTAATAGCTGAAACTGATGTACGACTCTATTTAATGGAATCCGGTCACACCGCACAACCGCTTGACATGACAGCGACGATCAGCCAGGTTGAGACATTGAAAGCTCTCTCGGTACAATTGCCGGGAATCTATATCACTCATGCTGCAGCACTCGCGTTTTCGGTTGTCCCGAAAGAACAATTTGCGCGCTCAATGATCGACCTCGTTGCCAATACGGAGAACAACTTTGAATTATTACTTTCGAAGCTCGGAGAACGCGGGTTTCAACGAAAGCCTTTGGTGGAAACCTATGGCGATTTTGCAGTTCGCGGAGGAATTCTCGATATCTTCCCGTTCGTCGGTGAGAATCCTGTTCGGATGGAATTCTGGGGAGATACCATCGAGTCTATCCGGGAGTTCGATGCGTTGTCCCAACGCTCGATCCGCGAACTCCAAAGCGTGAGCATCGTTCCCGATATTTCGCGGAAGACCGGAGGCTCCTCCGATGCCAGCCTGGAAATCCCAAATTCCGGGAAGAGAGTTTCTTTAGTGGACTTGTTTGGGGTACGGACGGCTGTTTTAACTGATGACCGGCATCTACTCGAAAAAGAAGTGCTCGAGCTGGAGGCTGAGGGTGTCAACACCGATTTTTCCTTTGACACTATCTGGGAGAGCCTCGGGAAGTTCCCATCGTACGTTCATTCTGTCATTGACCGGTCTGCCGCGCCATGGGTCATTGACTTTTGTTCTACGCCTCAACCACCGACAAACGGAAGCGTTAAGATTCTTTTCGAACAGATCAAGAAACTGAGCGCGAAGCACTTTGAAATTGTCGTCATGTCGGATACCGCCGAAGAATCTGAGCGAATCTCGGAGCTCGTTGAAGAAGCCGCCAACCAGGGTCGCACCCTTGAGTCGCACAGTGACCCGGATTTGCCGGACACAGAAGATACAGAGGGTCCCGGATTGCATTCGCCGCAAATTGAGTATCTATCAGAAACTCTTCACTCCGGATTCCTTTATCCTCCGGCCCAGATGGCTCTCTTCACAGAGCATGAGATTTTCGGGAGGATCAAAAGACGAGGGGCAACAAAGCGTCGGCGCTTTAGGGGGATCTCGCCGAAAGAGTTGTCTGCGCTTCACCGCGGAGATTTTGTCGTCCATGTCGATCATGGAATTGGCAAGTTCCTTGGCCTCGAGAAGATTTCAATCCGAGGAACTGAACAAGAAGTTGCCAAACTTGAATACGAAGAGAAAGGAGTCCTCTTCGTCAACCTGAATTACATCAACCGAATTCAAAAATATTCCTCCGCTGAAGGCCACATCCCAAAACTGAGCAAACTCGGCGGCGGCGAGTGGGAAAAACTGAAATCGAGGGCAAAGAAGAAGATCAAAGACATTGCCCGAGATCTAATCTTGCTCTATGCGAAACGAAAGAACGAGCAAGGGATTTCATTCTCTCCCGATGCGCACTGGCAAAAAGAAATGGAAGCGTCGTTTATGTTCGAGGACACGCCCGACCAGGCAGCCGCAACTGCCGATGTAAAGCGAGACATGGAAAGTCCGAGTCCCATGGACAGGTTGGTGTGCGGCGATGTCGGTTTTGGCAAGACGGAGGTTGCGGTGCGGGCTGCGTTCAAAGCAGTTCTCGGCGGCAAACAAACGGCAGTACTGGTGCCGACGACCATTCTGGCCCAGCAGCATTACACAACTTTTTGCGACCGGCTGGGTAAATACCCGGTTCGGATTGCATCGCTCTCAAGGTTCAAAAGTGCAAAAGAGCAAAAGACGATTGTCGAAGCACTGGAAAGGGGAGAGATAGACATTATCATCGGCACTCATCGTATTCTTTCGAAGGATGTAAAATTCAAGGATCTGGGATTGCTCATTATTGACGAAGAGCAGCGCTTTGGCGTTGCTGCCAAAGAAAGGCTTCGCGCCCTTCGCGCCAACGTCGATACGTTGACACTCACGGCAACCCCGATTCCCCGAACGCTTCATTTTTCCCTCATGGGGGCCCGCGACCTCTCTATAATTAATACACCGCCGCGCAACAGGCTTCCCATCTACACGGAGATCGCGCAGTATGATAAGAAGATTGTTCGAGAAGCTGTGTTGAAGGAACTGCACCGCGGGGGACAATCGTACATTGTGAACGACAGAGTGGAAAACATCGACCTTTTCGCTGCGACGCTTCAAGAATACATTCCTGAAGCGCGATTCCGGGTTGCCCATGGAAGATTAAAGGGGCATGAACTTGAGAAAGTGATGCTCGATTTTCTCGAAAAGAAATGCGACGTCCTTATCGCAACGAAGATTATCGAATCGGGTCTTGATATTCCCAACGTCAACACTATTATTATTAACCGTGCCGACCGGTTTGGGCTTGCCGAATTGTATCAATTGAGAGGACGGGTAGGACGTTCTAATCTGCAGGCATACTCGTATCTTCTTGTCCCTCCAATTTCATCGCTGCCGAAAGCAACGCTAAGACGACTCCAAGCAATTGAAGAATTTACTGAATTGGGATCGGGTTTTAATCTGGCCATGCGTGACCTGGAAATCCGCGGGGCGGGGAACATGCTTGGAGGCGAGCAAAGCGGGTTTATTCTCGAGATGGGATTTGAGATGTATACCAAAACGCTCGAAGAGGCAGTGAGCGAGTTGAAGAGTCAGGAGTTCTCAGAGTTGTTCGCCTCGGAACAAAAGAAAAGCATCGCATCCGGAGTGGATACTGTTATCGAGGTTGATGTCGATGCGTATCTGCCCGATTTCTATGTGGAGGATGATACCGAGAGGCTGGATATTTATCGCCGCCTCTACAAGACGAAAACAAGCAGGGACGTCGATGAAATACGTCTTGAACTCGTCGATCGATTCGGCCCCCCTATAGACGAAGTTGATCATCTGTTTCTCATGTCGCATTTGCGTGTCCTGGGCGCAAAGAGTGGTTTCAGAAAAATTGAGCTGCAGAAACGCACCCTCCGCATCTATCTTCCGCCGGAAGCGGAAAAAGAATTCTATGAGAACGGCGGGTTTCAATCCATCATGACAAAATCTGCAGAGATTACTTCACACAAGGTTCAGCTGAAACAAGAAGGGAAAACGCTCCTCTTAACTACCCTCCTCACACACGAGGCTGGATCTGAGCGGCTTCTTGAAGCCCGGGTCTTACTTGAAAAGTTTTGACACATGACGCTAATGATGAACAAATTTACCGCCGTTCTTTTCGATCTTGGGAGAGTCCTCATCGATATTGATTTCGACGCCTTTCCCCGCTCGCTGGGTATTGATCCGAGACAGGTGCGGCAGGAGGACAAAGCGGTTGTCGGACGGCTGGTTGTTCGCTATGAAACCGGACGATTAACGTCCGCCGAATTTTTCAAGGAGCTTGGGGATTTCTTTCAAAACCGGTTTAGCAGGGAGCAACTGGTAAAGGCGTGGAATGCCATCATCAAAGAAGAAAACTCCGCCATCGTGCCGATAGTCGATAGGGTTCAGGCTCGGTACGTCACTGCGGTTCTCAGCAACACAAGTCCGACACATTTCCAAAAAGCGCTCGACACAACAGCGATCCTCAACAAGTTTTCAAAAAGATACCTCTCTTTTCAGGTAGGCGCCGTTAAACCAGATCCGGAGATATTCAATTATGTCCTTAGAGATCTGTCGACCGACCCGTCGGCTATTGTTCTTATCGATGACATTCCTGAAAACGTAGAGGCTGCCAGCCTATGTGGTATGGTGGGGATTTTATTCACCGATGTCTCCGGTCTTGAGAAAGATCTGCATAAACTAGGCATTCTGACCTAAAACCGAAATTGGCCCCCTGTTAAGCCGCGTCACATACCTCTAAAAAGCCTCATTTTTCTTT